>CAYPZY010000153.1:0-7020 GCA_964415155.1 uncultured Bdellovibrionales bacterium | reverse complement strand
AGTATGCATTTAGGGATCTTTGTTTGTCAAAGACAATTACAACGATTTTTATCTTCCCATCTTGGTCAAGATTTCGGCAGCGGCTTTGGCAGGTACCGGGCTGTATTGGCAGAACTCCATACTGAAGGAAGCGCGTCCTTGTGAGAGTGATCTTATCTCTGTGGCGTAGCCAAAAAGTTGGGCCAAAGGGGCCTCGGCGGCAATAACTTGATAGTGACCCTTCTGATTCATTGACATGATTTTACCTCTTCGAGCATTTAGATCGGAGATGATATTTCCTGTAAATTCTTCAGGAGTAACTACTTCAAGTTTAAATTGTGGCTCCAATAAAACCGGCTGAGCCGCCCTGGCTGCTTCGCGTAAAGCTATAGATCCCGCGACCTTATAAGCGCCCTCAGTAGCATCTTGGTCATTGAAACTACCGCCGGTAACTTTAATTTTTAAACCCACCATTTTATAGCCAGCAAGCGGGCCATTTTCCAGTGCCTCGAGCACCCCTTGTTGAAGCGCAAGATGGAACTCTTTTGGAATGACCTTTTCAGCGACTTCAAATTTGAAATCGATGGCAACACCAGGCTGTGGTGAGATCTCCAGGACGCAGTGACCATAGGCTGGTTCGCCCTGAGCCGCAGTCCTTATAAATTTTCCCTCACCTTGGGCTGACTGAGAAATTGTTTCACGATAGGAAACCTGGGGCTTACCGACATTCGCAGCAGCTTTGTGTTCCCGCAGAAGTCTATCTATTAAAATATCAAGATGAAGTTCACCCATCCCAGAGAGTAATAGCTGGCCAGTTTCAGCGTCAGTGCGAAGAGAAGCGGAAGGATCTTCTAACAAAAGTTTTCGTAAACCTTCATTCATCTTTTCTTCATCTGCAGAAGACTTGGGTTCGATAGCAACGGAAATAACAGGTTCAGGAAAATCTATTCTTTCAAGGAGAACTTTTTTGCCCGATTCACAAATGGTATCGCCTGTGGTTGTAAATTTAAATCCCACGACAGCGCCAATGTCACCCGCTTTTAATTCTTTGATTTCCTCGCGAGAATTGGCGTGCATACGTAAAAGTCTACCAACTCTTTCCTTTTTATTCTGTCGCGGATTTAGTAATTGATCGCCCACTTTAACTACGCCCGAATATACCCGAATATAAACGAGGTGCCCTGCAAAACTATCGGCTGCCAACTTGAAGGCCAAGGCAACTGCCGGGTCTTTGAAATTTGTTTTACATTCGATTTCTTTTTCAGGATCGTCGATAGCTTTACCTTTAATATTTGGCACATCTAGAGGGCTTGGCAAAAAGTCGACGACTGCATCTAATAAATTTTGTACGCCTTTATTCTTAAAAGCTGATCCGCAGAGAACAGGTGTCGCTTTTAGTTCTAGAGTTCCTTTACGTAAAGCCTTCTTTAATTCTTCGAGAGAAATGGAATCTGGATCTGATAAAAACTTTTCAATTAAAGCATCATCAAAATCAGCGATTTTTTCGATAGCAGCATTTCTAGCCTCTTGCGCCTCGTCCTTAAGATCATCAGGCACATCAATTATTTTAAATTGCGAGCCGTCACCACTATCGTCCCAAACGATGGCTTTGAATTGGAGAAGATCAATAACGCCTTTGAATTTATCTTCGGCACCCATAGGAATTTGAATAACAATGGGATTCGCCTCAAGTCGGTCAACAATAGAATCGACACTCGCTTTAAACTCCGCACCGACTCGGTCCATCTTGTTAATAAAACATAGTCGTGGAACATGATATTTGTTGGCTTGTCGCCATACAGTTTCAGATTGAGGTTCAACACCATTAACTGCATCAAAAACGGCAATAGCTCCGTCAAGAACGCGAAGAGAACGTTCCACCTCGATGGTAAAGTCAACGTGCCCGGGAGTATCAATCAAATTTAGTTTATGATTTTTCCAGAACAAAGTGGTGGCCGCTGAGGTGATCGTAATACCGCGCTCTTGTTCCTGAACCATCCAGTCCATCGTGGTGTTACCCTCGTGGACTTCGCCCATACGATAATTTTTTCCGGAATAATAAAGGATTCTTTCCGAGGTTGTAGTTTTGCCGGCATCAATATGAGCCATGATGCCGATGTTCCGAGTCCACTTGAGATCTTCAACGTTCTGCGGATTAATACTATTCATGTAAACTCGAAAAGTAATCGCTTAAAAAAAACGATTACCAATTGTAGTGTGAGAAAGCCTTGTTAGCTTCTGCCATTTTATGAACGTCATCGCGTTTTTTAATGGCATTACCACGACCATTATAAGCATCGAGTAATTCACCAGACAAACGGCCTACCATAGATTTTTCACCACGCTCACGAGCGTAAATGATCAACCATTTCATGGCAAGAGTCAGACGACGTGACGGTCTAACATCAACTGGTACTTGGTAAGTAGCTCCACCCACTCGGCGTGAGCGAACTTCCAAAGAAGGTTTTACTTTCTCAATCGCTTTTTTGAAGACTGAGATTGCTTCTTCTTCTTTTACTTTCTGACCGAGTTCCTCGATAGCAGCATAAAGGATTTGTCGAGCGGTAGATTTTTTTCCACCGAACATCAGTTTATTAATAAACTTATGAACAACAACATCGTTATAAACTGGATCTGGATTTACTTTTCTTTTGTAATTGCCTCTTCTTCTCGACATAAAAAATCAATTCCTCAAATTAAGATTTCTTTGGTTTCTTTGCGCCATATTTTGATCGGCCACGCAAACGACCGTTAACACCTTGAGTATCTAGAACTCCACGAACGATGTGGTAACGAACACCTGGTAAGTCTTTTACTCGACCACCACGAATCAAAACCACACTGTGCTCTTGAAGGTTGTGACCGATCCCTGGGATATACGAAATCACTTCATAGCCATTTGAAAGTCGTACTTTCGCGACTTTTCTCAAAGCTGAGTTTGGCTTTTTTGGAGTTGTTGTATAAACACGCGTGCAAACACCACGTTTCTGTGGACAGTTCGCAAGAGCAGGAGATTTGGTATTAGATTTCTGAACAATTCTCGTGCTTCTAATCAATTGGTTAATCGTTGGCATTATATCCCCTTAATAATCACTGAAGGCAGCAAAGCTACCCTTTCCTTAGCTGTGTGGTCAAGAATTTTCCCATAGTTTTAAGTTGAAGCATGGACCGAGCTTGTTTGGGCTACCATACCACCTGGTAAAATAGCCGCCCTTTCAACTTCAACTTTATCAACTTTAATTGGCCACCGTTTATAAGCTGGGATACCTGTTCCCGCAGGAATCAAGCGACCCATGATAATATTTTCTTTAAGTCCTCTTAAGTAATCTGTTTTTGAGTAAACAGCAGCTTCAGTAAGAACTTTCGTAGTTTCTTGGAAAGAAGCAGCTGAAATCCAGCTATCAGTACTTAAGGAAACTTTAGTGATACCAAGAAGTAATGGTTCAGCTTTAGATGGTTGACCACCCTCTTTGGTAACTCTTTCATTTTCTTCTTCAAAGTCCCAACGCTCCGCCTGCTCGTCAACAAGGAATGAAGTATCGCCAGCATCGACAATTCTTACCTTGCGAAGCATTTGACGAACGATAACTTCGATATGTTTATCGTTTATGCTCACACCTTGTAGACGATAAACTTCCTGGATCTCGTTCACGAGATAAGAAGCAAGAGCGATGTCACCCAATACTTTCAACACGTCATGCGGATTGGTCGGTCCATCCATCAATGCTTCACCAGCTTTGATGTACTCACCGTCACGAACCGCAACGTGTTTACCTTTTGGAATAAGATATTCTTTTTGTTCTCCAATTTCTGGAGTTACGATCACGCGCTGTTTACCTTTAACGTCTTTTCCGAAAGTAACGTAACCGTCAATTTCAGAAATAATAGCAGCTTCTTTTGGTTTACGGGCTTCGAACAATTCTGCGACGCGAGGAAGACCGCCTGTGATGTCACGAGTTTTGGTTGTTTCACGGTGAATTTTTGCAATGACTTCACCAGAGTGAACCTCTTGGCCATCCGAAACAAGAAGTTGTGCGCCGACAGGAACGACGTAACGAGCCGGAATATCGCGACCAGGAAGATTCAAAGGATTGCCGTTGGCATCTTTAATCACCAATGTCGGTTTTAAATCAGAACTCTTACTGTCTGTAATAACTTTTGTTGAGAAACCTGTTACAGAGTCCACTTGTTCAGAAAGGGTCACGCCCTCTTCGATGTTTTCGAAACCAATAGTTCCTGAAACCTCAGAAATGATTGGGTTTGAGTAAGGATCCCACTCAGCCAAGACATCACCTGTTTTAATCTCAGAACCTTCAGTGAAATTGATAGTAGTTCCGTAAACCAATTTGAAACGATCACGTTCACGACCATCTTTGTCGACAACTATCAACTCACCGTTACGATTAAGAACAACGGGTTTACCAGATTTGCTCATAACGTTTATAATGCCACTAAACTTAATATGGCCATCATGACGTGAAGTATGAACTGATTGCTCAACTGCGCGAGAAGCTGTACCACCTAAGTGGAACGTTCTCATCGTTAACTGCGTACCAGGCTCACCGATCGACTGAGCGGCGATAATTCCTACCGTCTCACCAAGGTTTGCCAAATTACCACGAGCTAAATCGCGACCATAGCAACGGATACAAACACCGCGCTTAGTTTGACATGTAAGAGCCGAACGAATTCGAACTTTTTCAATACCAAGCTCATCGATTTTTGCGATGTGATTCTCTGTAATTTCCGCGTTGGCTTTAACGATAACTTCATTAGTGTAAGGATCAAGAATGTCTTGTAGAGCTAAGCGACCAAGTAAGCGCTCACCGAGAGGTTGAATGATTTCTCCACCCTCAAGAAGTGGTGTTACGTCAATACCCTCTTGCGTACCACAATCCATTTCAGTCACGATCACGTCTTGAGCAACATCGACAAGACGACGAGTTAAGTAACCTGAGTTTGCTGTTTTCAACGCTGTATCGGCCAAACCTTTGCGGGCACCGTGAGTTGAAATGAAATATTGAAGCACCGATAAACCTTCGCGAAAGTTCGCTGTAATTGGCGTTTCGATGATCTCACCTGATGGTTTCGCCATTAGACCCCGCATACCAGCAAGCTGACGAATCTGAGCCGCGGAACCCCGCGCTCCTGAATCCGCCATGATGAATATCGGGTTGAAACTATCAATTTTTGTCGGTTTACCGTCAACTTCGATAGTGTCTGTTTCGAGGTTCGCCATCATTTCTTTGGCAACGCGATCACTTGTTTGCGCCCAAATATCCACAACTTTGTTATAGCGCTCACCATCTGTGATCAAACCTTCGTCGTACTGCTGTTGAATTTCTTCAACTTGTCTCTCAGTATCTCTAATTAAATTTTGTTTTGCGTCTGGGATGACCATGTCATCGATACAGATTGAAATTCCCGCTTTTGTCGAAAATTGAAAACCCATCTGCATTAAGCGGTCAGCGAAAATCACAGTCGCTTTACCACCGCAAAGACGGAAAACATTATCGATAAGTTCGGCTAGTTGCTTTCTACCCATAGTTCTGTTGATCACGCTAAAGGGTACTTCTTTAGGAACGATGTCGCTTAGTAGTGATCGACCAATTGTTGTATCTACAAGTTTTCCGCGCGTGCGAAGTTTAATGGGAGCCTGTAAATCAACTTGGCCAGTATCGTGAGCGTAAACAATTTCGTCGATAGAACCAAAAACTTTACCAGCACCTTTGCCGTTGGGGCGAAGGCGAGTCATCCAATAAATTCCCAAGACAATGTCTTGAGTAGGATTGATGATAGGACGACCGTTGGCAGGGCTCAAAATGTTGTTTGTCGACATGATAAGAACACGTGCTTCAATTTGTGCTTCCACAGAAAGAGGAACGTGGACCGCCATTTGGTCACCGTCGAAATCGGCGTTAAAAGCCGTACACACTAGAGGATGTAAGCGAATCGCTTTACCTTCGTGAAGTACAGGTTCAAACGCTTGGATACCCAAACGGTGAAGAGTTGGCGCTCGGTTAAGTAGTACAGGGTGTTCTTTCACAACTTCTGAAAGAATATCCCAAACCTCGACGGTTTCATCCTCAACCATTTTTTTGGCTTGTTTAATAGTCGTTGTAAAACCCTTTTCTTCAAGTTTGCAGTAAATAAAGGGTTTGAATAATTCCAAAGCCATTTTCTTCGGAAGACCGCACTGGTGAAGTTTTAATTCGGGACCGACCACAATAACGGATCGACCAGAGTAATCCACACGTTTACCAAGAAGATTTTGACGGAAACGGCCCTGTTTTCCTTTTAGCATATCGCTCAAAGAACGAAGAGGACGTTTGTTTGGACCGGTAAAAGTTTTACCGCGACGACCGTTATCAAGTAACGCGTCGACTGCTTCTTGCAGCATACGTTTTTCGTTACGGATAATGATGTCTGGAGCATTTAACTCCTGAAGACGACGCAAACGATTGTTACGGTTAATCACGCGACGATAAAGATCGTTGAGATCTGAAGTCGCAAAACGGCCACCATCAAGAGGAACAAGTGGGCGCAAATCTGGTGGAATTACTGGTAAAGCTTGTAACATTAACCACTCAGAGCGGTTGTTTGAACCTTTGAAGGCTTCAACAACTTTTAAGCGTTTGGTCAGTTTTTTAATTTGCGCATCTGATTTTGTATCTTTGATATCGCGACGAAGTTTATTAGAAAGAAACTCAGGATCAACTTTGCGAAGCATTTCAAGAATCGCTTCGCCGCCGATTTGAGCTTTGAAGTTTGGACCAAACTTACTAAGAGCAGCTTGATAAGCTTCTTCCGTAAGAATCTGACCTTCATGCATGTCAGTTTCCATAGGATCAACGACAACATGAGCTTCACAATAAAGGATTTTTTCAACATCCTTAAGAGAAAGATCGAGTAAATTTCCAATACGGCTAGGAAGTGATCTTAAAAACCAAATGTGAGCTACGGGATTTGCCAGTTCAATGTGACCCATACGTTCACGACGAACTTTAGCTTGAATAACTTCGACACCGCACTTTTCGCAGA
>CAYPZY010000152.1:0-7025 GCA_964415155.1 uncultured Bdellovibrionales bacterium | reverse complement strand
GAACTTGATGCATTTCCGGAAGAGCTTTACCTTGGCAAAAGTGTGAATATTGATTCGGTGAAAGAACTCGACAACTCTTGTCTGAGTGAAAGCGATTTTTCCGTCATGAAAAAAGTGATAAGGGATCATGAGTTTTATTTAAAACGCAATCTTCCTGGTTGCGAAAAATCCGATATCGGTAATGATGATAAAAGTATTGATCGCCTCTTGTACCTCGTCCGCACCGGCAAATGTACTGTGGTTGCAAAAAAATGTTCTATTCAAGCTGAAGAGGCTGACACCTCCGATATCAAGTTTTCGGTAAAATCACTTTTTTGGGATAACCAGCGGTTATTGCATGTTGCTTATTCTGCTCTCGACAAAAAAACTGGGTTGAGAACAAACTTTGCTTCGTCCTATGTTGATGTTGCGTTAAATCAGCATATGGCAGAACTCGAACAAGAAAAAATCTGTCTTAAAGATAAAGATGAGAAAATATTTGAAAAGGAAATTCCTACTAGGAGTAAAATTCAAACCAACTATCAGGTGCTAGGTTCCTTTGGTCAACTTCTCGAAACGAGTTTCGCAAACAGCTTTGAAGCCCTTCGCAAGACGCCAACAGCGATTATTTTTACGCATCTGCTCGGGATGGGAAGTGAAGTGGAGCTTATCGAGCCGGAACTCAAGACCGTCAGCTTTGGAGCCAAAATGTTGAAGGTCAGGGTCATCAGCAACACGATCACCAAGATTGATGCCGCTACGGGAACCTTGTTCTTCAATAATGGTTTAGAGCCATTCACGCCAGCAAGGCTTTGGAACGTTGAGATTGCTCAGCCGGGGCACGAAGGTTATGTCCTGCTCGGTCTCACCAAATGGTTGCATTATCTGCATCCTGTCACTGGTCAACTTTTGTCAAAATAGGCGCTGAGTGATTGGACTTGGGCGCCCAAGGTACGCTAAGACTTGGGCAAGCAGCGTAAATTCTCCAACTCAATAACAAATTTAGTCACTTTCCCCAGTTAAAAGGCGTCCAAGTACCCCTAAAATAAAATCCATTCTGGCAATCGAATTGCAAAATGCCCTAAGGATGCGAACTATCACAAAACTTTTCTTTATTTTACTTAGCCTTTCTAGTACCCAATCGGCGGCCCATGCCCTTGAAGGAAAATGGCAAATCGTCGAAGGTGTTTGTTTTAAGACTGTTGCTAAATATCCAAATATTACTCCAGAACACGTGCCGTGTACTCCAGACAATCGACAAGTCACAATCGTAATTAATGGCCAACGTGAGTTCTGTTTTAATCAAGAGAAGGAACATGAAAAATGCTATAAACAGGGTTGGTTCAAGGGTTGGGTGGATGTCGATAAGAATAGTGCCAATTACGAATTCTACCCGCAGCTTGAACCCGTGGCTATTCACGACACAGTTGTTTTGAAAACAACAGAGTACAATGGAGCTGAGGCTCTAATTTATGTTGAACAACGCAAGTCCTACACTAGCGAATTCAATCAGACACGTACGGGGAAATACTATTATCTCGTGCGCAGTAAAAATTAATTTCTCGAACGTCTGCTAACAGCTTTAATTCTGGTTTTACGCCCACGGCGAAGTGATGCTTTCTTTCTCACGCCTCGCTTGGTGGTCGAGCGACGACGTACAGCCTTCCTCTTTGGAACTTTACCGATGCGGGCATCATCTTTGGCAACCAATTCACAAGCACGCATCACCGCGTTTTCAAAATCAGGCGAATCTGCTGGCAAAATTTGATAGCCTGTTTCACGATCACCAAAAGATTTCAGTGAGCGCATTGATGGAAAAATCTCGCGCAGAGATTCGTGGTGTTCTGCCGATGTCGCTAACCAAACCCCGTTATCCTCGGGAGTTTTGGGGCGGTCTCTTAAGATTAAAACAATTTTCTCGCCGCTATAAACAGCGATACAACCGAACATGGGTTTTGTTGAAATTTGCAAGTAAGAGTGATTCGCCAATTCTTCGAGCACAAATTCAAAAGGAACGGATTTTTTCTTTCTAACGTCTAGCAAATCTTCCACCTAACTTGTAAGCTTAAATTGTAAAAGGAGGAAGTATGTTTATTCAACCATTAAAAATTATCATTCTATCCATGGTGCTCGTTACAAATGCCTACGCTCACGATGAGGCTGCTTGTAAAGGGGACATCGAGAAGTTTTGTAAGGGTGTTGAACCTGGTAAAGGTCACCTGATGAAATGTTTAAAAGGTCACGACAATATGCTTTCACAAGGCTGCAAAGATTCCGCTGCGAAAATGAAGGAAAAAATGCATGCCTTCAAAGAAGCGTGTAAGGCTGACAAAGAAAAATTCTGCAAAGACGTCAAACAGGGCAAAGGACGGATCATCGCCTGTCTAAAAGGGGCGGAGGCAAATTTGTCTGCTGGTTGTAAGGACGCGATGACACATCATCATGACCACAATGAGAGTGAAGACTAAACTATAAACCTTGCGGTTCACGATAATCGGGAACCGCTTTTCCACGATGGCAGAGGAAGCAGTCAACCTTCGGTGTTCCGGCAAAACCTTTCGTGTTTAACCAATTTAAAACTTCGATATGTTTTCGAGCAGTCTTAAAATTCTTTTTCTCATCAGATTTGAAATTTTTTAGATTATGGCAGTAAGCACAGGTCACTCCGAGTTGTCGCGAGATCGCTATCATCTGTTCGCGAACGGCAAAATCAGCATCTTTTTTAGGCGTCTCCGCAATCAAAAAAGCCGAGTGAATAAGCAAAGAAATTGTCAGCACTGCTAATAAATATTTCATTTTCATTTCCGCAATAATTACCATAAGTTTCCTTAATTTAAATCGACAAAGCAAGCCCTGGATTTCTTGACTTGCGCAAAGTTCCAATATAGCCCTTAAAGAATGACGACAAAGCGCTTACAAGATCTAAGCACCCTCGTGTCATTGTGCAAGAGGCGTGGATTTGTTTTCCAAAGTAGTGAAATTTACGGCGGTCTTAACTCCTGTTGGGACTACGGTCCTCTCGGCGCCGAAATGAAGTTCAATGTTAAAATGGCGTGGTGGAAAGCCATGACTCGTCGTAAAGATGTGGTTGGTCTTGATGCTGCCATTCTGATGCACCCAATGGTGTGGAAGGCCTCTGGTCACGTTGACGGTTTTTCTGATCCCTTGGTTGACTGCAAAAAGTGTAAATCGCGTTTTCGCGCCGATAATTTAAAAGATCCCAAAAAATGCCCCAATTGTGAAGGTGAACTGACAGAACCACGAAACTTTAATTTAATGTTTAAAACTTTCATGGGTCCTGTTGAAGAGGATGCTGCCCAAATTTACTTGCGCCCCGAAACCGCGCAAGGGATTTTTGTAAACTTCGATAACGTAGCGACAAGCCTTCGCAAAAAAATTCCCTTCGGTATTGCCCAAATTGGTAAGTCTTTTCGTAATGAAATCACTCCCGGTAACTTTATTTTTCGCACCCGTGAATTTGAACAAATGGAAATGCAGTATTTCGTGAAACCGGGCGCTGATGAGAATAGTTTCGAAGAGTGGAAGAAAACGCGCATGGATTTTTATTTGGACTACGGTATTCACAAAGAAAATTTGCGTTTCCATGCCCATGGTCCTAAAGAACTTGCTCACTATGCTAAAGCGGCCTTCGATGTACAGTACCAATTTCCAATTGGCTGGCAAGAACTTGAAGGAATTCATAATCGTAGTGATTTTGATTTGTCTCAACACCAAAAATTTAGTGGTAAAAAATTAGAGTATTTTGAAGAAGCCACGAAGGAAAAATTTATTCCTTTCGTCATTGAGACGGCCGTCGGTTGTGATCGTTTCTTCTTAGCATTGCTTTGTGATGCTTATCGCGAAGAAGGTGCTGTTGATGAAGAAACGGGAAAAGCGGATATCCGCGTGGTGCTTGGTCTTGATCCACGTATTGCGCCAGTGAAAGCTGCGATTTTACCGTTGTCGAAAAAACCGCAGTTGCAAGAGGTTGCTGACAAAATCTTTGGTGAATTACGCGCAGATTATCCCATTCAGATCGATGATGCTGGCAGTATTGGTAAACGTTATCGTCGCCAAGATGAAATCGGCACTCCACTGTGCATAACTATCGATTTTGACAGTCTCAATGATCACAAGGTCACTATCCGTCATCGCGACACAATGAAACAAGAGCGCGTGTCCATGGATGGAATCCATGAGACGCTGAAAAATAAGTTAGCCACTTTCACAAAAGACACTCATTAAAAAGGATATTCATGAGAATAAAAAAACTGGAATTGGTTGGTTTTAAGTCTTTTAAAGATCGCACAGTCATTCAATTTGATGCTGGTATCACTGGAATTGTGGGACCAAATGGTTGTGGTAAATCCAATATCGTTGACGCTCTTATGTGGGCAATGGGTGAGATGTCGGCAAAACATTTGCGCGGCAGTTCTATGGAAGACGTTATTTTTGCGGGCAGTGAAGGCTATTCGCCTCTTGGTATGGCCGAAGTTTCTTTGACTTTAGAAAATGACGGAGGTCCTTTTCCCGTTAAGTATTCTAAATTTAGTGAGGTAATGGTAACGCGTCGTTTGCATCGCTCTGGTGAATCAGAATATCTCATCAACAAAGAGCCAGCGCGTCTGCGTGACGTACAAGAAATTTTTATGGACACAGGCGCCGGTGCTAAAGGCTTTAGTATCATCGAACAAGGAGCCATTGGAAAAATCATTACTGCGAAACCCGATGAGCGCCGTTCGTTAATTGAAGAGGCTGCTGGGATCACTAAGTTTAAAGCCCGCAAGCGTGAATCTATTCGTAAGCTCGAAGCGACTGACCAAAACTTGGTTCGTCTTCAAGACATCATCGGTGAGTTAAAACGGCAATTAGGAAGTCTCGAGAGACAAGCGCGAAAGGCGCAACGCTACCGCGAACTTCGTGATCAGGCTAAAGATTTAGATTTATGGTTGGCGTCTCGTAAATATTTAGAGCACCAAAATCAACTTGAGACCGCCAAAAGTTCATTTCAACAGGCCCATGACTTATCCGCCAGTTTACAGGCTGAGATTTCTCAGATGGACGCGGAGATGCAGCAGTTGAAAGTCAATTTGTCGCAAAAAGAAAATGAAGTGAGTGACACGCAACGAAGACTTTTTGATTTGCAGAACACGACAGTCACTCGCGAAAAAGAGATTATGGAGTTACAATTCCGTATCGAACAAGGGCGCCAAAACGAAATTCGCTCTGATTCACAGACAGCGGAACTAAAACTTCGCCATCAGCTCTTAGAAGAAGAGCAACAAACAATTATCAATAAAGTTCAGTCTCTTGAAAATGAATTCAATCAACTACGTATTGACTTCAACGTGAAGAATGAAGAGCTACAAAGTATTGAAAGCAACATTCAAAAGCTCGATGAAGAAGTCAGCACCAAACGTCGAGAGTTTTTAACATTGCAACAGTCACAAACACATCTTGCAGCGCAAGCGGAGATAAAAGCCCATCGTATCGATGAATTAAATCGTCGTTTTGTGGAAGTTTCAGCTGTTGCAGAAGAGCTTGATAAAAAATGTCAGGAGTTTGGTGCTCGTAAGAAAAAAGTCGGCGGCCAGTTGGAATCTGAAAAGCAAATGCAGCTTCAGATCATGGGCGACGTTGATAATTTTGCACATAATCTGACTATTGTAGAAACCGAACTCAAAGAAAAACAAAGCGAAGTTGAAAAATTTAAAGATGAATTAAATCATGTGGTAAGCCGCCTCTACGGTTTGGAAGATTTGCATTCTAACTTCGAAGGTTTTGAAGAAGGCGTTCGCAGCGTCATGTTCTGGCAAAAACAAAAAACAACAGAAGTTTCAGCTGATGGTTCTGTCAGCGTGCATTTTCAGCCCGTGGCGGAAGTTGTTGAGGTTCCGTCAAATTATGAACTGGCGATGGAAGCAGCTCTTGGCTCGCGCCTTCAATGGTTACTTGGCCAAGATCACTCGGAAGCTATCCAGGCGCTTGATTATTTAAAGTCGCAGCCAAAGGGGCGCTCCAGTTTCTTGTCGACAGATCTATATCAAAACTCTCGCCATGACGAATCGCGCGTGCCACAAGGTGAGGGAGTCCAGGCGATATTAAAAGAAGTCATTACGGCGCCTGACAACTATCGTGAACAGGTAAGCTGGCTTCTTGACCGCGTGGCTGTGGTGGATTCTATTAAGACCGCTTTAAGCCTACGACCTGAATTTCCAGGTTGGTCGTTTGTAACTCAAGATGGTGATTCTTTAACGTCTGATGGCGTTTTAACTGGTGGCTCCACGCAATCTGCGGAATCAGGAATGCTCAAACGCAAACGCGAAATAAAAGAGCTAACCGAGAAAAAGGAAGAGTGGTCAGGAAAATTATCCTTAGCGCAAATAGCGCTTCAAAAAAAGGAAGCCCAACTAAAAACATTGAAGGCGGACCTCGAGGCTGCGACAAAGCGTAACACCGAAAAAGAAATTCTTTTAGTTGAGCTTCGTAAAGATTTTGAGCGAGCTGAAAATGAATGGAAGAATGCTGATATCGCCTTCAAACAACAAGAAGATGAAAAAAATGATATCCAGAACTTCTTAGGCGAAGAGAATGAAAAGCTTCTGCGTTGCCAAGAGTCTGTGAAAGAAGCGACGGAAAAAGCTGCTGCTTTGGAAAGTACGATTAATGAATCACTGGATCTTCTCCAAAGTCAAAAAAGCAGCATTGATAGTTTTCGTTCGAATGTAACTGATATCAAGGTCCGTTTGGCCGGTAAAGAACAGGAGCTTGAAGGTTATCGTCGCCAAGAAGCGAGCATCGCCCAGTCACTTGGACTGACCGTTGAACAAATGTCGCGACTTAATCAAGAGCTTATTGATAACACCAAAACTCTCAGTGAAAACCAAAAGGTTTTGGAAGAGCAGAAAGTCGGTCTTGAACAGCTCATCGCCCAGACTAAAGATTACCAACAACGCTACGCTAATTTACGTGAAGAGTATGAGCAGTTGGCTGGTCAAATTCGCGGTCAAGAAGCTGGGTTCTCAGGACGCAAATCTATTTATGAT
>CAYPZY010000151.1:0-7034 GCA_964415155.1 uncultured Bdellovibrionales bacterium | reverse complement strand
GTAGACATGTTTGCCTGGTGCGGGCATTCCACTTTCCAAACAATGACCGTTAGTTAAAATAAGCGCGTTATTTGTATCTGGTGCGCCTTCCAACTGAATCAAACTTCCGGAGCAATTGTTTAATTTTACAATGCCCTCGAAATCGTAGTTAGATGTGAAGCTCTCAGGAAAACTCATAGGAGTTTGTCTTGGTAGCGGTAACGATTGTGCGCCCTCCGGCACGAATCCTAAAACGAAAAATAAAAGTAATATTACTGGCATTAGTCCCCTCCTTAGAACTTTAGGCTAGTAAATATAAATTAAATCGACTACAGAGTTTTTTAGATCTCGACTATGGTCTAGTTAAATTTGATAAGACCCTTATGAAGGGTTTGAACCACGTGGTCTGTCTGAGCACTATCTACAACGAAACTAATATTCAGTTCTGATGCACCCATTGAAATCATTTGCACGTTCACTTCTGCAATTTGTGAAAATATTTTTGCCACGACTCCGGGAGTACGTCTGATACCGGCGCCTACCACAGAAATAATAGACTTTCCCTCCTTAATCTCAATTTCAGCAAATTCAGAAAGAACAGCAACAGAATCTCTGAGTGATCTTTCATTGAAATTTGGGTCAAGGGTCAAAGAAATATTAACTTCGGACGTAGAAATTAGGTCTACCGAGAGTTTATTTTTAGCAAAGACATCGAAAACAGTTTTTAAAAAACCGGGCGATCCCAACATCCTAGTTGAATAAATATTTACTAGTGTTACGTTGCGTTTAAAAGCGATTCCTCTAATGTCGTTAGTGGTAGTTTTTTGTTCGAATGTGATTTCGGTGCCGACATGTGTTGGGTTTTTTGAATTCAAAACGTACACAGGGATTTTATTTTTGACGGCTGGATAGATGGTGGCAGGGTGAATAACCTTTGCTCCAAAAAAAGCGAGTTCCGCAGCTTCCAAGAAATGTATGACGGGCAAGGTAGCAGCTTCCTTGACTACTCTAGGATCCGTGGAAAGGATGCCATTTACATCCGTCCATATTTCGACTTTAGAAGATTCTAACGCCGCACCTAAAATGGCAGCTGAGTAATCAGAACCTCCGCGCCCCAAAGTGGTGGTTGCTTTGCTAATATCACTAGCAATAAAGCCTTGGCCGATGACAATCTTATTTCCAACCAGAAGCGGTTGTAGATGCAATTTAACTTCCTTATTTGTCTCTGCAAAAAGCACAGCAGCCTCGCCAAAATCGGAAGTCGTTTTAATGAGTGTGCGACTATCAAACCAACTAACCTCAAAACCATCGTTCAGCAATTGACCAAAAACCAGAAGTGAGGAGGATAATTCCCCACAAGAAAGTAACATATCCTTCGATCGAAGGCTGACATCTTTCAATATCGTAAACGCCTCTAACATTTTTAAGGCATTTTGAAATTGCATGACTATTTTTTTCTCAAGGTCCGCGCCCAATTTTAAACTTTTTGCAATATCCAGATGTCTGATCTGCAATTGCTCTAGCTCGGCTCTTGCAATATCGATATCGCCACTTTCGGCATGCTTCGCAATCCGTAAAAGCGCATCAGTCACCTTTGCAAGGGCCGATACAATTACAACTCTCGGCCCAAGGCGAGTGGAAACAATTTTAGATAGCTGGCGTATTGCATCAGCGTCCTGCACACTTGTGCCACCAAATTTAAGAACAGTCGGTTTCATTTGAGTCCAAAAAAGAAAGGAGCGTTTATTTACGCTCCCTTTCTTTTTACCTGAAATTTTGACCGAGGCAATATTTCTGTTTAGAAATAGAACCTGCCACCCACATTTCCCACAAGAGAAAGCACATTCTCTGGTGAGAAAGTGTAAGTCGGTGCCACTTCAACAAAAATGTCAACCGGTGTACGATTCGGTAACCACGAGATTCCGGCAGGCACACGAGCGAAATAATCGTTTTGGTATTTGATATCATCAACAGTCCGATTAAATCCAACACCAACGCCAAGACCGACATAAGGACTCATCTCCGTCATGACTCTATTATCACGAGCTAAAACATTCAAAAAGTGTCTCAGGTAAGATGCTTGAATCCAGCCCTCCTTCGAGGTTGATCCTCCCCCCGAGAGGTCAATAGCCGCACTTGGACGGGTCCAATATTTACCCGTTAGGCTGGTAGTATCACCTACCATAACACCTAAACCCAAATCACCATCGCGATTAGCAGGCGCGGCCTCTGCAATCAGCGCACTTAGAACAATCGAAATTGCTACAAATAATCTCATAATCTTCTCCTTATTAAACTCTCTTTGCCCAACAACATCATGAGCAAAATAGAAAACCATATAACTGGCTCAAAAAGCATTTTGTATGCCAGAAGAAAATGTAACTACGCAGCTCTTTTTGCTCCCTTTTTTCGTCCCTTGGCACCGCCAGTACGTTTATTAACTGTGGCCCAAGCGATCCGTTCCGCACGCTTCTTTGAAGATCCTTTCTTTTCATAGCTATCCTCAATGTGCTCAGCTGTACGTTTTTGTTTTGGCGAATAACTTTTTTTACTACCTCTAGGCATATGGCCTCCCTGTTACAGAGACAAAAATGCAAGCGACGTACCACATTGTAACCACCCTAGAGGAGTACTTTGGTAAAACTACTAGGGCAAAAGTTCCCCCGCGAGCAAGTCGTCTCGCCATAAACTGAGACTACATTTTTTTCTTCATGGCATTTCCCTTGCTTTTAAATTTAATCCTTATGAGTGCACGAAAAAAAGACTCACACAAAAAGGAAAAGGCAAGACGTCGGGGCATTTGGCAGGGCTCCCTGTCTTTCGGACTAGTAAATATTCCGATCTCGTTGGAGTCGGCACAAGAAAAAGAAAAAATACATTTCCGCATGCTTGATAAAAAGGATCATTCACCGATCGGTTATAAGACAATCAACAAACGAACAGGTGATGAGATCCCGCGCTCCCAAATAGTCAAAGCTTATGAACATCAAAAAGGTGAGTTTATTGTCATAACAGCCAAAGACTTTGAAAAGGCTAATGTTAAAGCGACAAGTACGATTGATATAGAAGATTTCGTATCACTGGATGAAGTGGATCCGATGTTATTTGAGAAACCCTATTACGTCGTACCACGCAAAGGCGGCGAGAAAGGTTATGCCCTTTTGCGAGAGGTTCTTAAAGACACCAACAAGGCCGCAATTGCAAAGGTGGTTTTGCACACCGTTCAACACTTGGTTGCTGTCATTCCGAGAGAAGATTTCTTGATTCTGGAAATTTTGCGTTTCGCGGATGAAATAAAGGAAATCGATGAAATTGAGTTTGCGGAGGAAAAAGCAAGTTCGCGCGTGTCGGAACGCGAAATAAAGATCGCCAAACAACTTGTCGAGGGAATGACCAGCAAATGGAAGCCTGATAAGTATAAAAATACCTACCGAGACGATCTAATGAAAATGATCAACATCAAAGTTAAAAAAGGTGATATTGAGCAGGTACCTGAAATCGAAACGCCAACCGCTGAGTCCTCAAACCTTATCGATCTTACAAACCTTTTAAAGAAGAGTTTGAATGCTACAAGAAAGTCATCCACCAAAAAGAAGTCTGGATGAGCCTAAAGAAGTACATTAAAAAGCGAAACTTTAAAGAAACCCCGGAGCCCAAAGGTGGTGCGGCCTCTTCCAAACCTATTTTTGTCATTCAACGTCATCATGCTTCTCGGTTACATTATGACTTTCGATTAGAAGCAAACGGCACACTAAAAAGTTGGGCGGTACCCAAGGGGCCATCCTTGGATCCCTCTGTGAAGCGTCTTGCCGTCGAAGTCGAGGATCATCCACTCGACTACGCAAGTTTTGAAGGTGAAATTCCCAAGGGAAATTATGGCGCCGGCAGAGTGATCGTCTGGGATAGAGGAACTTGGATTCCTCCACAAAATTTTCAAAATGATTTTAAAAAAGGTCATTTCGAATTCGAGCTACATGGCGAGAAGCTTCATGGTCGTTGGGCTCTCATTCGCCTGCGTAAAGATGAAAAAGGAAAAAAAAACTGGTTATTGTTAAAGAAGACGGATGAATGGGCCAAAGCAAATTCCGACATCGTTAGTGAAATGCCAGGAAGTGTTTTGCAGAGAAAAAAGAGCCGCAGGATTTTAAAAGGAAAAACAAGAAGTCCAAAGAAACCCCTACCTACCTTCATTTCTCCACAACTCGCCCAACTTGTAGACCACGCTCCCAGTGGGGAAAATTGGCTTCATGAAGTGAAGTTTGACGGCTACCGCTGCCTATGCCGTATCGATAAAAAAAAAGTGCAGCTCTACACACGCAGCGGACTTGACTGGACTGAGAAATATGGTCCTCTTCGCCAAGAAATTCTCAAACTACCAGTTAAGAGCGCCATCATTGATGGTGAGATCGTCGTCATTGACGAAAAGGGGATTAGCAGTTTTCAAGGACTGCAAACCGCCCTACAAGATCGCGACTTTGCGAACATGATATTTTACGCCTTCGATCTTTTGTATTTTGATGGTCAAGATCTGCGCGAACTTCCTCTCGGAGAGCGGAAAAGAATCCTAAGCGGTTTACTCAAAAGGAAAGCGAGTTCGAGAATTCTATTTAGTAATCACTGGGAAAATGACAGCCGCGACCTTTACAAACAAATCTGCAAACTTGGTTTAGAAGGAATAGTCTCCAAACGCAAAGACTTACCCTATCACGAAGGGCGTGGTGCCGATTGGCAAAAAAGTAAATGCTCGCTCAGGCAGGAGTTTGTTATCGGTGGTTACACCGCTTCAAACGCCGGCCGGCAATTTCGTTCGCTCCTAATGGGTGTCTACGGTGACGACAAGAAATTTAGATATATCGGAAAAGTGGGTACCGGATTCAACCAAAATACGTTTCGTGAACTCTTTGAAAAAATGAAAAAGTTAGAGGTAAATGAGTCGCCGTTTGAGTCTCCCCCTGCCGGCGAACGTGGCACACACTGGGTGCGGCCCAAATTAGTGGGCGAAGTGGAATATAAAAGTTGGACCTCAGAAGGTGTTTTGCGACAGGCATCCTTCAAAGGTTTAAGACTCGACAAGAAGCCTACCTCGGTCAGACTCGAAACGTCGACTGGTAAAAGCGCAAGTCAAATTCAACCCACTCCATCTCTCAAGAAAATGAAAATCACTCACCCCAACCGCATTCTCTATCCAGATTACAGCATCACCAAAATGGACGTCATAAACTACTACCAAGCGGTGGCACCTCTGATGTTGCCTTTTGTGAAGGAGAGACCTCTATCCGTCGTTCGCTGTCCCAAGGATGCAACCAAAGATTGTTTTTTTCAGAAGCATCTCGATAGTAGGTCCTTAAATGGCGTGAGAAGTTTACCGGTACGCTATAAAGAAAAAAGTGATACGGCGCTGACTGTTAACACCAAAGCAGAAATCCTGAATTTGATTCAGGGCGGAACCATTGAAATTCATGGGTGGATGGCGCAATTTAAACAAATCAAAAATCCTGACGTAATCATTTTCGACTTAGACCCAGAATCGCTTGATCTTTGGCATCTAGTCGTAGACACAGCTCACCAACTAAAAGAAATGCTGGAAAAACTAAGTCTGAAACCGTTTCTGAAAGTCACGGGCGGCAAAGGAGTTCATATCCATGTTCCGATTGTACCAAATTATACTTGGGATGAAGTGAAGGGATTCGCTAAAAGTCTTATGCGCGTTTTAGAAGAAGGGACTCCCAAGTACTACACAACGAATATGTTAAAAGCTCGTCGCAAGAATAAAATATTTTTAGACTATTTACGAAACGGTTACGGTGCTACGGCAATAGTCCCCTACTCTTTGCGCGCCCGCCAAGAGCCGACTCTTGCCATACCAATCACCTGGAAGCAATTAACTTATTCTCTCACACCTAACGAATATAAAATTTCCGACCTAAAGGAAATTTTGCGGCGTACTGATCCTTGGAAAAATTATTTTGGCAGTGCCGCTAAGATTTTGGTGGCCGACGCAGCTTAAATTACTCTCGGTGGAGGAAATACAATCGGAATTGATTCTTCCGGTGTCTCTGCAATAATTCTTTCGTCACTGAATTCTTCAGGATCAGTAACTTCGACTGATTTCAGGTCTGCGATCGCAGGTCCCTCCAAAACCTTACCATGACAATCAAAACGGGAACCGTGACATGGACAGTCCCATGACTTTTCCGCCTTATTCCAATGAACGATTCCACCTAAGTGCGTACAGACTGCAGAGAAAGTTTCAAGGCGCCCCATTTCATCGCGATAGACGGCCAACTTTTCAACGCCGTGACTAATCACCGCGCCTTCGCAATATCTAATTTCGCTTGGACTTTTGACGTCACCGCCAGCGAGCCAATCTGTATATTGGGCGGCCACGTTTGCATTTTCTTTGATGAATTTATTAGAAGCTCTAAGGGTAATTCGCGACGGACTGTAAAGATGTTCCCAAGGTACCTTTCGCCCTTGGATCTGATCTGTTATCAATAAAGCACCAATCGTACAATGGGTCATCCCATTTCCTGAGTCACCAGTAATAATAAAAACATTATCGTGATCGAGTGGATTTCTACCCAAAAATCCTAAGCCATCCACCGGTTCCATGACCTGCCCCGACCAACGATTTAAAATTCGATTAGCCATGGGAAAACGATCACGAGTCCATTCCTCGAGCTTGTAATAATTATCTGTGGGATGACTGTCTTGCCCGGTTTTATGATCTTCACCTCCTACGATGAGAACATCATTTTTGTCACTGCGAGCGCCACCTAAATCATAAAAAGGTGCCGTGCGAATATAGTGGTAAGGATCTTCTGTATCCCAAAATAAACCCTGAGGAACACTACCCCGAGGGATTTGCATAGCAACGACGTAGGTGCGATAAGGCGCTTGCTTAGTGTGAATTGCAAATAAATTATTAACAGGAGTATTCGTAGCGACCACAATATATTTACAATTGACCGTGTTATTTTCTGTTTTAACGAATGCGTTTTTGCCACCGTGAATTTGTTTTGCGTGGGTCTTCGTAAAAATTTTGCCACCCCCTT
>CAYPZY010000150.1:2814-7074 GCA_964415155.1 uncultured Bdellovibrionales bacterium | reverse complement strand
GGTACCGTAGTTATCGGCATGCCCGCAGAGTTTGGCCACAACGTTGTTCAACCTTTACTGGCTAAATTTTCCAAACAACATCCCAACATCATTTTTAAATTACAACTCGAATTCGCACCGATTATGAATCAAATGCTCATCGATGGTCGCGTTGATTTTGCCTTCGTCGATGAGTATTCACTGGACCCAAGAGTTCACGCCGAAAAAGTTTACGATGAGGTTCTTGACCTTTGCATCTCAAGCGCCGCTTTAAAAAAGTTCGGTCCACCGCAAACGACAAGGGAATATTTCGAAACCCTCGAATACGTCGAGTATTTTGATGGTGAGCCGGTTTTACGTAGTTGGTTTAACAATCAATTTAAAATAAAAAATATAAATTTAAAAATTCGCGCTTACGTTGCCAACCCGCAAATTGTCGCCCGCATAATTTGTGCTGATATGGCGGCAGGAATTTTACCAGATCATCTTTACCAACAGTTAATAAAGGATGGTCACAAAATTCAGTGTCTTGAGGGCTCTTCTGCCAAACCAGTGGTAAATACCATTAAAATTGCCTATCTCAAACAGCGTACATTCTCTCCCGCTGTTACAGAAGTGCGGCACTACCTTGTAGAAAATATCAATAACTTAAAGTAATTTACTCTGATCACATCTAATAATTTTGTTTACCTTGAATCGTCTGCTATAAACTTCTTTGATTTTTTAAAAAATAAAAAGGAGAAAAAATGAAAAATCTAACTTTGTTATTACTCTCTACCATCTTTACTTTTGCTTCAATAAACTCTGAAGCACGTTCCTTAAAGCGCTGGACTCGCACGGCAGAAATGAAAATTGAAAAAAGCGATGGCGTTTTTGCTAATGTAAAATCGGCCGTTTTTACGGAGCTTGGTTACGTTAGCGCTCCGCAATCAGCCGAAGACTATAAGACCTTCGAATACGAAATGAAATTAGATGACAAAGCGATGTCCTTTTCGGTTGTTGATGCAAAACAAGATGGCTGCGGTTCAGTTCATCTAAAATTGAGAAACAAATCTGATCCACGCGCTATTGTCGGCTATACTGTTGACATTCTTTTTGTTGACCACAGCCTTCGCCGCTGCCGCGACATACAGCCTTATAAATGGGAAGCTCGCGTGAAATACACTTCGCAATTAAAAGAGGAAGTTTCGAGCAATCTAGTTATTAGCGGCAATCCGTCACTGAACTAGTCGTTTTTAAAAAGGGATTCTTTTTATAAGAGTCCCTTTGTCTTCTGCAAGAACTCCCGCTAAAATTTTTAGAATTCAAGGGAGTCTCTTATTTATAAAAATCTTAAGACTGCGCTCGAAGCTATCAAAGGACTTGATACAAAAAGTCAGGAAACGCTTCTAGAAAACATTGCTAAACAAGATCCAAAACTTGCAGAAGCACTTAAATCAAGTCTCTTCACTTTTGATGAGATCGTAAAAATCAACCCTAAGGGTATCGCGGTTTTTGTCGCCGCCGTTAATGAAAAGACTTTAGCGATGAGCTTAAGAAAAACCTCGCAAGAGGTAAAGGATCACATCTTTAAAAATTTAAGTGGCAGACGCGCAACTCAGTTACAAGAATCCATTGAAAACCTTGGGCCCCAGCCCATAAGCAAGGTGCAAGAGGCTCAGAAGGAAATTGTGCAAAAAATCTTGGAGTTAGAGAAGGCCGGAAAGCTTGTCATTATTCGTGACAACGATCCCGACCCTTTTGTTTAAACGTGTTTACCAATCGCGCGATTTAGCGGATTTTTCAGAATGAAGAATACTAGGCCAGTCGCGATTCCCATGGCAGTAAGCATGGTAAAGAAAGCATCCTTACTCATGACATCGTAGAGCATGCCAATAGCTCCAGTCATATAATTGCCGAAGAAGCTTGATAAAAACCACATGCCCATCATCATGGAAAGAATGGGCCTTGGTGCAAGCTTCGTGACTAAAGACAATCCAACAGGTGATAGGTACAACTCACCCATGGTGAACAACCATGTCGTAGAGATTAGCCACATGACACTTCCTTTGGAAGCCTCAGGAACCGTTTTGGCAGCCATGATCATTACAATGTATGCGGCGCCACAAAGCACGCAACCGATTCCCATCTTGGTAACACTTGATGTGTCCCAACCCTTACGCGCCATTTTCATCCACAAAATACTGATGAGCGGTGCGAACATAAAGATAAAGAGAGGATTGAAAGACTGATACCATGTTGAGGGAATCTCAATACCTAAAAGCGTCCAATCAGTGCGTTGATCCGCCCACAACTGTAAGGTATTTCCTTGTTGTTCAAAGATCGCCCAAAAAACAATGTTTAAAAAACAAAGAAGGCCAAGTGCCCAAACTCTTTTCCACTCTTCGCGTGTTAAAGGCCGACGAAGATTCTCGCCGGTTTGTTCCGCCTGGTGCATGACATCTTTTGGGACAAGTCCAGAACCTAACCAATAAACCAAAAGACCTACAAGCATTCCAACGCCGGCAGCACCGAAACCCCAGTGCCAGCCCACTCTCTGTCCCAGCGTGCCGCAAACCAATGGCGAAAAGAACGCGCCTAAATTGATACCCATATAAAAAATGGTGAAAGCACCATCACGACGTGGGTCATCTTCGCCGTAAAGATTTCCTACTTGCGTGGAAATGTTGGGTTTGAAACAACCGTTACCCACAATTAAAAATAATAACGCCAGTAAAAACATCGACTCTATCGCCATCAAAAAGTGACCAATGGCCATTAAGAATCCGCCCAGATAAACAGTTCGGTGTTGGCCTAAAAGTTTATCCGCAATGATTCCACCAAAAAAAGGAGTGAAGTAAACGAAGCCGGTATAGAGGCCATATATTTGCGAGCCCATCTGTTGAACCGTCATCGTTCCAAAGATATTTGTCAAAAAGCCTTCGAGTCCATTGTACCCCATAACGGTCTTGGCTCGCTCGGGATCAAATAGCAAATAGTTAGTCATGTACAACACTAAAAGTGCGCGCATTCCATAGTAAGAAAAGCGCTCCCACATTTCTGTAAAAAACAGAACGTAGAGTCCCGCTGGATGACCAAAGTATTCTTTGCTCTTAAGTTTGGAAGCAACCATTTGGCGCACGAACTTCTCCTTGTTAAAAATCCCTAAGCCCTAATTCTGTACATAACCTAGTGCGCAAGCTTTCACAACAAGGAAAAGGCGCTATTCCATATCTGTAACTAAACGCCAGTCAATCGGTTTAAGCCTGTGTTTCACTAGATATACATTGGCTTTTGAAAAGTGACGACAACCCAAGAAACCGCGATGGGCTGACAAGGGTGATGGGTGTGGCGACTTCAAAACCAAATGTTTTTTAGGATCGATCATCTCTCCCTTTTTGTGAGCGTAAGCTCCCCAAAGCATGAAAACAATATGTTCGCGTTTTTCATTGAGAAGCGAAATGGCTTTATCCGTAAAAATCTCCCACCCTTTATTCTGATGAGATCCAGCTCTACCCTGTTCGACAGTTAATACACTATTGAGTAGAAGCACGCCTTGCTTAGCCCAATTTTCGAGATTTCCATGGGTAAAACACTTAGGATCAAGTTGCAAATCTGCCTGGATTTCCTTGAAAATATTCACTAACGAAGGCGGCCGATCAACACCCTTAGGTACAGAAAAACAAAGGCCATGGGCTTGATTAGGACCGTGATAGGGGTCTTGCCCCAGAATGACTACCTTAACCTTATCAAATGGTGTGGTGTTAAAGGCGTTAAAGTATTCTACCCCTTTGGGATAAATGATCTTACGCTCTCCATACTGCTTACGTAAAAACTCCTTAAGATTCGTCATGTACGGTTTTTCAAATTCGTCGCTAAGATGTGGCTTCCAACTGGCGTCAATCTGGATTTTATTGTCTGTGGCTTTCATGGCTGGTACTTTACCCAAAAATTGAGATCACCGGCAATCGAGAACTTTATTTTAGGAGTTGCTGTGGCTAAAATTCTACCCCCTGCCTTTTATCTAAAGAAGACGGAATGGGTTGCAAAAAATCTTTTAGGCAAAATACTTGTTCATGTTGTCGACGGCAAACGGCGTTCTGGAATTATTGTCGAAACCGAGGCCTACTTGGGTGGCGAAGATCCCGCCTGCCATAGCTTTGGATTTCGCAAAAGCACACGCAATCAATCCCTGTTTCTTAGAGGGGGTCATAGTTATGTTTACTTTATTTACGGCATGTATTTTTGCTTTAACGTCGTCACCCGAAAAGCAAATGCTCCTGAAGCTGTACTTATCCGTGC
>CAYPZY010000150.1:0-2714 GCA_964415155.1 uncultured Bdellovibrionales bacterium | reverse complement strand
AACAACCCTCACGTTTCCCGCACTAAAATATCATCGAAAAGGTTACTTGACGCACAAGCTCTTTAGCTTCCTTGACCGACCTTTGACAACGCCAATATCAGCCTTTAAACAGTTCCAAACTGTTTTACAAGGAGACATAATATGAAACAATTTTTACTAAGCTTGCTCTTAATTGCCAGCTATCAAAACTGGGCGATTGCCGAATCTAAATCGGAAGCTGATCAGAATTACTCAAAACGTGACTTTACTCCAGATGGAATTAGCGCCGCTAAATCTGCTGCTGAAATGTACAATAAACTTGGCGAAACAGCTAAAGGCACTGATAAAAATGAAATGTGGATCGGCGAAGCAAAATCCTATTATTTTGTCGGAACTGGTAGCAAAGATAAAAACAATAAAATCGCTTTTTTTCAAAAAGGAATGGACGCTTCAACAAAGGTTTTAAAAGTTTACAATCTTGTTGAACTTAAAGAAGAAAATTTGGAAGCTACCGCTAATGATATTCGCGGCAAATACTCTCCTAACGAAGTAAAAGAAATCGCCTTCGCTCTTTACTATCAGGGAATTAATCTTGGTGCCTGGGCCGAAGCAAACGGTGTCACACAATCGCTTGGAAAATGGCCAACTCTTCGCACTTACATTTCATTGATTCAACATTTGGGTCATCGAGACATTGCTCACTACGGAGCTAGTCGTGTTCTTGGCCGCGCTTATTTCAAGCTCCCAGTATTCGCTGGCGGTAGCATGGAAAAAGCTGGTCGTTTTTTAAATGAAGCCTTTACTAAAACAGTTACTAAAGAGGGTGGACCCAGTGTTAACGGTAACAACAACTTGTTCTACGCCGAATACCTTCATAAAGGTAACAAAGAACAAAAAGCGGAAGCCGTCTCTATTCTTAAAAATTTCGTCAACACTCCCGCTGAGCAATTGGATCCAGAAATGATTCCAGAAAATAAATTAGCCCAAAAAACGGCTAAAGAACTTCTCTCTGACTGGGAATAATTTTTTAGGATATTGGCTGCCATTTTCAAACAGAGGACTATTTCATGAAGAAGATTCTATTTTTGTTGGTCTCTTTATTTGCCATCAGCACTTTTGCCGATGGCTTAGGTTTACCCCTTGATCTAGACGATGCGTCTATGCTTCCCAAAGGCGTACGCAGTTTGAAGATCAAAGGGTTTACAACTCAAGCCGAAAGTAAATTCGATGGCAATGCTGAGCTACAACCTTTAGGAAAGCCCTTCACTGGTAAAGCCGCAAAATTTGACGCCATCTTAAAAAAGGCAAAATCTGCCTCTGAAGAAGCAGTTCTCAAAGGCTACATGGCATCCTTAGATATCAACGAAAATACAGATCTAGGATCAACCTACGCTTTCGTGAGCGCCAGAGCTACAGCGACAGTCCCTGTATTTGCTTACGGCGTTTCTGAAAAGTGGTTAGTAGCGGTTGCTGTTCCCGTTGTTTATTCGGAAACCTACGTCGATTCAGGCTTGGTTTTGTCGAGCGAAGGTAAGCGTTTTGCCGACTACTTGGCTTCTGACACCAACAAAAATAAAGCCGAAGTTCTGCGCCAGGGATTTAAAAATGCCGTTAACAATGCCGTGACCCAAGAAAACTATTATGTCATTGATGGCACCGAGCAAAAGACGCAAATTGGGGATGTTAGACTTGTCAGTAAGTATCTCGTCGAAAAAAACATCAACTATGCGCTGGCCTTAAAGCAATCTGTTACTCTACCGACTGGTGTGAGTAGTGATCCCAACCGCCTCATTGATATCGCTGCGGGAGATCGCCAAACCGATTTTGGTTTCGGTGTCGTTGCTGACTGGTATATTGCGCCTCGTGTGACCGTTTCAAGCTATGCAGATTATACTGTGCAATTCAGTGATACTGTTGAGAAACGCATTCCTAAATCACCGACAAGTCCTTTATCGTCTGACGTTGACTCAGGAACACGACGTGACCTCGGTGATACCGTAGCTGTGGGAGTCGCTTTAAAAATGGAAATGGCTGAGGGTTTAAATGTTGGTACCGGTTATGTAGAACAGCAAAAGTACAGTGACATTTATCACGGCGATAAATTTTCACCTGAGCGTTACGACTGGATGGCACAAAACACTAACCAACGTTTAAGTACGTTGCAATTTGGTGTGGGTTACAGCACGGTTCCTTTGTTTAAACGCAAAGCTTTTGCCGTTCCTGCCGACGCGAAATTGAACTGGACCACAGTTTTACGCGGCGAAAATGTCACTGCCGATGATCTCTACTCTTTTGATGTTTCCTTGTATTTCTAGGAGTTGAAATGAAAAAATATTTACTGCCAATTTTACTTTTAGCATTTTCGGTTTCTTGCTCTACCCGCAAACGGATTCTTTATCCTTCTTCACCTGAAGTTGGAGTTCAGCAAACAGAAAGTCCCTACGGCTATTTTAACTTTGCCGAAGAGGAAGTAAAAAACGGAAGCAGCTTTACCGCATTTCTATGGCCTAACGATTCAGCAACTCCTCTTGCTACCATTGTTGATAAAGTCACTCGTGAATCTCGCCAGATTGATGTCTTGGCCAAACAGTTCCGAAGTGATGAAAAGCGTTTGATTCGCGAACAGGAGCTACTTGTACAAGTCTGTGAAAAAGAAACAGTAAAACCTGAACCAACCTCCGAATTACGTGATTGCGATAAAATGGTAAAGGAAAAGAAAGTTAAAGAGGCCTGTG
>CAYPZY010000149.1:0-7074 GCA_964415155.1 uncultured Bdellovibrionales bacterium | reverse complement strand
TAAAACATCTACCGTAAACCATGGCTCTTTAAAAATGTATGTGACGGATACTCCGCGACGTTTTGAAGAGTTAGCGCAACGATTTCTTGGCAGAAAACCCAGCTCTATCGAAAAAATCAGTTTAGGGACGAGTCGTGGTTAAAATAAAAAAATTAAATAAATTGAGCTTTCATCTTGCCTTCGTTTCATTGTTTCTCACGTCGCTGGTGGTTTGTGGTTGGATTTTTCAAATCCCCCTTTTAAAAAGTATTCGCCCTGAATGGATCACATTGAAAATGAACACTGCGATTATGGTGATGATGCTCGCCTTCGCCTTACTTTTTTTAAAGAGATCAATTGCGGGCACTCAGGCTGCTTTCGGAATTTCGTTTCTTATTCTTTTGGCAGGCGTCGTTTCTCTAAGTCGTAGTATTTTTGGGTTAGATCTGGTGGCGGGTAAAGGGTTTCCTTTAAACGAAATGCTTTGGTTTAACGGTAAGATTACCATAGTCAATGCCGCCAATCTCACACTGATGAGTTTGGCTATTATGAGCGCTGCTAGCTCTCGCTATTTCATGCAAGTGATCACGCACATTTTTGCTCTCTTGGCACTAATGATTAACGCTGCAATTTTTATGGGGTATATTTATGGTCTCGATGCCGTTTCTAGCGTCGAGAGTCCTGCCAGTGCCTCGATTATTTCTGCCGTCATCTTTATCTTTCTCGCAGTATCGGTGATTTCCGCCTGTGGAAATATTGGATTACCCGCTTTACTCTGTCGCGACCGCATTGGGAGCTTGATGGCGCGCAATCTCATTCCTCTTGCTGTTCTTGTTCCGTTTGTTTTGGGTTGGATCGTTTTAACTTTGTTTAAGAAAAATTATGTCGAAGACAACCTCGCCACCGCCATTATGGTTACGTCGATTGTCATTATCTTTTTGTTGGGAATTTGGCGGGCGACCTTAAAATTAAATGCTTTGGATGAAATAAAAAATCTTGCCGAAAAAAGTTTGCAAGACTCCCTGGTGAATCTGGAGAAGAGAGTAGCGGAAAGAACTAAAGAGCTAAGTATCGCTAATGAATCTTTGAAGTTACAAAAAGAAATCAATGCTTATATTAACTCATCACCAGGACAAAAGGTGATCAACCCGCAATTGTTAGAGATCATTTGTCGGCAATTGAATTGGCATTATGCGGGTTACTGGGAGATGGATGAAAAAACAAAAAGTTTAATTTTTAAAGATTATTGGTCAGTGAATTGCGATAAAATTGGCGAATTCATTACCGCCAGTCATCAATTCACCTTCCTTAAAGGAGAAGGTCTTCCTGGTAAGGTGTGGTTGGAAATGAAACCTCTTACCACATCAGCGGAGGGGCATGGCCCTGTGTTACGTCGTTCCGAATTAGCTGCCAGATGTGGTCTTAAAGGTGGTTTTGCCTTTCCCATTTATTCTGACGACAATTTCTACGGCATCATTGAAGTCGCTAGTGATGCCGGTCCCAACCCCACCAAAATAACCTTGGATGTTTGTAAAGACGCTGGCACATTGATCGGCAATCATATTAAGAGAAAGCAAGTTGAAACCTTACTTGAGGAACAAAAACTCAAACTTATTCAGGCGGCAAAAATGTCGGCTTTGGGCGAGATGGCGGGCGGGATAGCGCACGAGATTAATACACCGTTAAATATCATTACCCTGAGCTCCAATCTGGTAAAAGAAAATTTGGAAAAGCGAAAGGTGCTCGATGCTGAAAGCGAGTATTTAATTGGCCGGATCGAAGGGACTGCGTTTCGCATCGCAAAGATTGTGAAGGGGTTGCGCTGGTTCGCTAAAGAGAGTGGGGGAGACGAGTGTGAAATTATTAGTTTCAACATCATCGTCAACGAAACTCTTTCGCTTTGTCAGGAGAAATTTAAAAATCATGGGGTGCAGCTGCGACTCATCAGTGTACCTGACGACCTGATGGTAGCGTGTCGACCGACAGAGATTTCGCAAGTGTTACTAAATCTTCTTAATAACGCCTTCGATGCAATTCAAGATCAAGATGACAAATGGATTGAAATCAATGTGAAGGAAAATGATAACGGCCTGCAAATCTCGGTTGTAGATAGCGGATTTGGAATTGATCCTGCTATTCAGAATAAAATCATGCAGCCCTTTTTTACGACGAAATCCCTGGGCAAGGGGATGGGACTCGGTTTAAGTCTTTCTAAAGGTATTATTGAAAGTCACAAAGGAATGCTTTCTTTGGATGTTAGTTCGCACAACACTTGCTTTGTGATTGATTTGCCAAAAGGGCAAATTTCGCACCTGGATGCTTAAGCGGCAGGGATTGTCGCTTTCGGTTTATTGTTTTGCAGCCATTGGTCCATCACTGCCTGCGAGGGTTTTTCCAAGAGAATATATTCGATTCCGTAGCGTACGATAGTTCCTTCCGTTTGTTTCCAGCGAATGTAACCACGACCTTTAATGTTTCCACTTCCTTTTAACGGAAATTCAAAGGAAATATTGTCGCCAATATTTCCCAAAGTTTTATCATAAGTAAAAGAAAAACCCATTCTTCCAAATGCGAGGTGGGCTGCTGTGGCCTGTTGATCCGAAAAAACCAAATTGGCGACTGGCGCTTTGGTTGCACTTGGCAACAGACTTAAACGATTTTGCCAAGGTAGGAGAGCATTGCGGATTGAGGCAATGAGATTGGATACCGAGTAAGGTTTTTTAAAGACACCGTCAACTCCGTAATGAAATGCATTTTTGACATCAAAGATGCCATCGTCATAAAGAAAATAAACGTGTGAATTTTGGGCTTTTGCTTGTTCCAAAATGCGGAGATATTCTTTGTTGGGAAAATCACAATTTATAAGAAGCACGTTACATTGGTATTTGGCGGCAAAAAGCTCGGGAGTAACAGCTTGGCACTGACTAAAGTTAAATGCCATTAGCTGTTCCTTTAAGAATTGGCTTTCCTCACCACTCTTTGAAACTATTAAAATTTTAATCGACGCTGGATTAATAGGCATAGATCAGTTACTTATCGGCAAAAAAAGGATAAGCGTTGGCAAAGCCTTGATTTATATAATATAAATCAACAAAGTTAGCCTTAGGTCGAGGAAGAGCGTTTAAGGATGGAGAAGTCATGGAAAATCTTGTCTTAGTTCGACACGGTCAGAGTCAGTGGAATCAAGAAAATCGTTTCACCGGTTGGGTCGACGTTGATCTCTCGGAAGCTGGGAAGCAAGAGGCGTTGGCAAGCGGTCAGCTTTTAAAAGAAGAAGGATTTGCTTTCAACATGGTTTTTACATCGACATTGAAGCGGGCGATTCGCACCATGTGGTACAATCTCGATGTGTTAGATCAGATGTGGCTACCTGTTGAAAAAACCTGGCGTCTTAACGAACGCCATTACGGTGCTCTGCAAGGACTTAATAAAACTGAAACAGTAAAAAAATATGGTGAGGAACAAGTGCAGATCTGGCGGCGTAGTTATGATATTCCGCCACCGGAACTTGCTGAAGATGACAAACGCCATCCTAAATTTGATCCTCGCTATAAAGAAATTCCCGCCGCGCAACTTCCCCGTTGTGAGTCTTTGCAGGACACAGAAAAAAGATTTTTGCCTTTTTGGCACGAACGAATTGCCCCAGTGCTTGGCGCTGGTAAAAAAGTTCTGGTTGTTGCGCATGGAAATTCTCTTCGGGCTTTGGTGAAATATTTAGACAAAATCCCCAATGACAAGATTGTCGATTTAAATATTCCTACGGGAGTTCCTCTTGTTTATAAACTGGATAAGAATTTACAGTCACAAGGTTCGCGGTATCTGGGAAATCCTGAAGATGTTAAAGCCAGAATATCTGGCGTCGCTAATCAGTTAAAGAAAAATTGAGGGAGCAATGAAAGACCAAAAATATCAATACCAGTCTGGCTTTGGTAATCACTTCGTGAGCGAAGCCATTAAAGGCGCACTTCCAGAACAACAAAATATTCCTCAGCGGGCCAATTTTGGTTTGTATCCCGAACAGTTAAGTGGCTCTGCGTTTACAGCTCCTCGTCATGAGAATTTGCGCAGTTGGCTGTATCGCATTCGTCCCTCAGCGGGTAATCAACAGGGCTTTCAGAAAATCGAAAATAAAAAAATTAAGAGTGCTCCCTTTAGCTCAAAACCGGTGCCACCAACTCAGTTTCGATGGCTGCCGCCTCCGCTCCCGCAAACTCCGACCGATTTTGTTGACGGACTTTTTACAATGGTAGGAAATGGAATTCGCCATCAAATGGGTTGTGCTGCTCACATCTATGTTTGTAATCAATCCATGAAGCGCTATTTTTACAATGCCGACGGAGATCTCCTCATCGTTCCTCAACAAGGAACGCTTCTTCTCCGCACTGAATTTGGAAATATTGAAGTTACGCCATTAGAGATTGCTGTTGTTCCTAAAGGAGTGCGTTTTCAAGTTATTATTGATGGACCAAGTCGTGGTTACGTCTGCGAAAATTTTGGTCCAGCTTTTAGACTTCCGGATTTGGGGCCGATTGGCGCTAATGGCCTTGCTAACCCCCGCGACTTTAAAACTCCAGTTGCTGCCTTTGAAGAAAAAGAGGGGCCCTTCGAGTTAGTGGCGAAATTTCAAGGTAACCTATGGAGCACACAACTATTAGCATCACCTCTGGACGTCGTCGCTTGGCACGGCAACTATGCGCCTTACAAGTATGATTTACGTCAGTTTCAAACAATAAATACCGTCAGCTATGATCATCCAGATCCGTCAATTTTTACAGTTTTAACTTCACCGTCACACAAACCGGGTACTGCGAATATCGACTTCGTCATTTTTCCTCCACGATGGATGGTGGCTGAAAAAACCTTTAGACCCCCGTATTTTCATCGCAACTGCATGAGCGAGTTCATGGGTTTGATTGAAGGTACTTATGATGCGAAGTCAGAAGGTTTTTCACCGGGCGGCGCGAGTCTTCATAATGCAATGACTCCTCACGGTCCTGATGTGGACACCTACGAGGATGCCATAGCGGGTGATTTAAATCCGACAAAGATTCAAAACACAATGGCGTTTATGTTTGAGTCGAGTTTGGCTTTGCATCCTACAGACTTAGCATTAGAATGCGAATTTCTGGATCGTAACTACCTAAGTTGTTGGCAAGGGTTTAAACCAGCAAACTTGAAATAGTTATTCAGAAAAACTTTCGGGTAAGTGGCGAACAATTTTACCCTCGGCCATATAGATCACGTCCTCGCAAATATTTGTGGCGTAATCGGCGATTCTCTCAAGATGGCGAGAAATCGATAGATAGTGAATTTGCGCTTCTACGTCTTCCGGATTTTTTCTGATCTCGGCATAGACTTTTCCGTAAACTTGGCGATTTAATTCATCCACTTCATCATCGGAACCCCACACTTCATGAGCGAGTTTCAAATCCATGCGGATGAAAGCATCGATTGCACCACGAAGCATTTTAAGAGCGATACTCGACATTGTGCTAAAATCGAAAGGAATCACTGTCGCAGGTTTTTTGTCCAAATAGATCACACGCTCCGAAATATTGACTGCCAAATCGCCGATTCGTTCGAGGTCATTGTTAATCTTTAACGAGGCAATCACGCAGCGAAGGTCAATGGCGACGGGTTGATGTAGGGCCAAAATCTTAAGACATTCTTCTTCGACTTCGACTTCACGATGGTCAATCTTGTGATCCGCTTCTATCACTTGTTTGGCAAGTTTTGGATCGAGATTTTTAACCGACAGCACCGCTTTACTTAGTGCGCCTTCAACGTCTGTACTTAGTGACAACAAAGCTTTCTTTAGTTTGTCCATTTCCATGCGCAAATGATTTGCCATAACTTTCCTTATCCGAAGCGACCTGTAATATAGTCTTCAGTGCGTTTAATTTTAGGGTTAGTAAAAATATCTTGGGTTAAACCGTATTCAACAAGCTCTCCCTCATAAAAGAAAACCGTTTCATCGGAGACTCGCGCGGCTTGTTGCATATTATGAGTCACTATGACAATGGTGAAGCGTTCTTTCAGTTCATGAATCAGATTTTCGATCTTGTTCGTGGCATTCGGGTCTAGTGCCGAACACGGCTCATCCATTAAAATGACTTCGGGATTCATGGCGATAGCACGGGCGATGCAAAGGCGCTGTTGTTGACCGCCTGAAAGCATAAGTGCGGAGTCGTGTAAGCGGTCCTTAACCTCATCCCATAGAGCCGCGCGCTTTAACGAAACTTCAACTAACTGATCAATATCTTCCTTAAAACCGTTGATTAAAGGGCCCCACGAAATGTTCTTATAGATCGATTTTGGAAAAGGATTGGGCTTTTGAAAAACCATTCCAATTTTGCGGCGAATATCTGCGGCATCGACTTTTGATTCATAGATATTTTTCTCGTGCCAAAGAATTTCTCCCTCGACGCGTGAATGCGGAACAAAGTCATTCATGCGATTTAAACACCGTAAGAAGGTACTCTTACCGCAACCAGAAGGGCCGATGACCGCCGTTACTTGTTTTTCCTTGATTGTGAGATTTACTTTTTTGACCGCCTCTTTTTTTCCGTAAAATATACTTAAATTCTTAACGGTAAAAACGGCGTTGGCGGGTTTATTTTCTGGATTCATGGCTTGTACCTGCGTTGGAATCGCTCTCTTAACATAACAGCGACAAGATTTAATGAAAACAATATTATTAATAAAACTATGATAGCGGCGGCAGCCAGGCCGTGGAATTCTGGTTGTGGCCGCGAGGACCAGTTAAAGATTTGTATAGGTAAAGCGGTGAAGGAGTCGGCAGGGGATTGCGGAACAAACGATACGTAAGACAACGCGCCGATAACAATAAGCGGTGCTGTCTCTCCGACAGCGCGAGATAGTGACAAAATCACACCTGTGATAATTCCCGGTGTGGCTGCAGGTAATACTTGCATGAAGGTAACCTGCCATTTACGTGCTCCAAGTGCGTAAGCAGCCTGGCGAATATTTTGAGGAACAGCGCGGATCGCCTCTTGAGTGGCAATGATAATGACGGGCAAAACGAGAAGAGCCAGGGTAAGGCCCCCGGTCCAAAGACTTCTGCCGAAACCGAGA
>CAYPZY010000148.1:1996-7101 GCA_964415155.1 uncultured Bdellovibrionales bacterium | reverse complement strand
AAAGATCATAACGTCATTAGCCTCGCTCCTAACTCAAAAGTTACTATTCAGGAACTTAATTTCGATTTAGCAAAAGTCAATAAGAAGACTTTACTCAATCTCCTTTATGGTCAAGTCCGCAGCTCTGTAAAACACGATTACAATCAAAGCGGCAATTACTACGAAGTTAAAACTCCTTCCGCGGTCGCCGGTGTTCGCGGGACTGAATTTGTCACCAGCTTCTCCAGTGAAGACAAAATGGAGACTAAAGTGGAAACCCTCAAAGGCCGTGTCGTCCTCAGCGATCCAAAGAAAAGTAAAAAGATCGAAGTTCCCGCATCTTCCTATGCAAGTTTCGTGGTCGATAAAGTCGAAGCAGGTGTTTTTAGCGATAAAGACATAAGCAGTTTCGTCGCCCGCGGTTATTTAACACCCGTTTTTAAAATGACTAGCGAAGAACTCAAAAAATTGGAAATCAACACCAACTTCACACAAGAAGAGGATGAGCGAAACCTTGCCTCGACACCCACTGAAAACGGCAAAGAAATTTGCTCAGACCCCCAAGGTGATTTTAACCAATGTGCATGGACTTGCGAAGGCAACACTTTCAACGAAAAGAAATGTCGTACCGACCTTCCCAATGTTCATTGCGTCCGCAAACGCTGCAACGCCAATGGAAAATGGGCTGAAGAGACTCGTCTCCCAGCCGCCTTCCACGAAAATTGCGAAGCCAATAAACCTGTCATCAAAGATTGCGATTACTGATTTCGGTTTTTTTTTTTTTTATTAGTTGCTTTCGGCTTTTGTTTTGGTTCTTGGTTCTTGGCTCTTGAGGCTTTTGTTTTGGTTCTTGGTTTGGTTCTTGGTTTGGTTCTTGGTTTGGTTCTTGGTTTGGTTCTTGGTTCTTGGTTCTTGGCTTTTGGTTTTTGGCTTTTGGTTTTTGGTTTTTGGTTTTTGGCATATGCTGGTAGTCGGCGAATTTTTAGATTCGTCGTGTTTATTGTCATTTGATCCATCTTGAATCGGCAGTTCTCCCTTTAGATAGTTGGCGTTAAATTGTTGTCGTCGAACAGTTCGCGGGGTTTACAGGGGGCTCGAAGGGTTTTACAGAGGTGGGATGCCTGGCATTCAAGCTGTCCCTGGTATGCAATGATGTCTGCAAGTTGTCCCTGGTATGCATGATGTATGCAGGTTATCCCTGGTGTGCCGGCGCCATTCTCCGATTTAGAACAATGTTTGTATAAGCGCGATGACAGGTTCTTACTCGCGTCACAGTCGAAGTTTTAAAGATTCTCATAAGGCAGAATTTGGAGCATGAAAGTTCTCTATACTCTCAAGATAAAATTTGTAGCACGAAAGTTCTCTATACTCTCAAGATAAAATTTGTAAAAAAGTTTTCGATAATCTTGAATCGGCAGTCGAGGACATTCTGTTAAACCGAGTCGCGATCATTAATGCGGTCTGAGCTAAAAACTCCGGCTACGGAAAAAAACCCGTCTACCTAAAAAGCTCCATCCACGTAAAGAACTCCATCTACCTAAAAAGTTCCGTCCACGTAAAGAATTCCGTCTACCTAAAAAGCTCCATCCACGTAAAGAACTCCATCTACCTAAAAAGTTCCGTCCACGTAAAGAACTCCGTCTACCTAAAAAGCTCCATCTAAATAAAAAATTTTTTCCCTAAGGACCGGTGACTGTTTTAATCGGATGGACCATGGCTAAAAAACCAAAATAAAAAAACAAAACACAAATCATAAAAAAACACCGGACAAATCCTATTTAATTTTGACAAAAGAAAGATGAAAAACTAAAAGACATTCATGCGCCAGGTTGAATTTCAAAAAGTGAATGGTTGGGGTGGAAAGCGGCGTCGGGCCGGTAGAAAAAATAAAACAAAGACCGTCAATCACATGAAGCGCGCGAACGTTTGTCGGAGAACTCCCTTACATATTACTTTGCGCAGGCAAGACCTCCTGCCATCATTTCGACAAAAGTGGTTTCTCGTACAATTTAAAAAGAGCGCCGAAATTGCTAAGAAGCAAGGGCTTCGTCTGCTGCAGTTTTCTATTTTGAGCAATCATATTCACATTATTATTGAGGCCGATAGTAATAAAAAATTAGCGTCAGGAATGCGGAGCTTTGTTGGGCGCACCGCTAAATCTTTTCGGGCGGCAATTGGCGGTAAAGGCGCAATCTTTTCAGGTCGTTACCATTTACATATAATTGATTCGCCAAGAGCAATGAAAAACGCGTTAGAATATGTTCTTCTTAATGATTCAAAACACCGCCGCTTCATCGAGTATATTGACCATTTCTCTTCAGCAAGATCCTTTAGCGGTTGGAAGAAATTATTGGGCTTAAGATTTAAAAATATTATCCGTGAACAACTGGCGAGCGGTCTTTTTGTCGAGAAGTGTCTGAGTCAGCCATTTTCATGGTTGGCAGGCGAGGGGTGGCAGCGAGCATGTGGCTAATGCTGGCAAGGGAAGGAACATGCTTGCCGCTATTTGTGAAAAAAAGGATAACATGCGTTTTTGGCATTTGGAACCGGTCCAAAAACGAAGGAAATTTTTGCAAAACCAAGAGGGCAAACCCCAGCCATCACACAAATCGCTATCATCACACCCAAACCCCAGCCATCACACAAATCACCAAACCCAAACCCCCAGCCATCACACAGACCCCAGCGCCAACTCCCAGCACGCACCCCAGCGCCAAACCGAAGCGCGAGCACCACCCAACCATACCCCCCACCCACCAGCCCGCCAAGCCAACACAATCGCGATGAATTTTGTAAAAATAGAGTGGATATTCCCAAATTCATCGCATAAGATCGCGCCTCACAGAAAGGGAGATTTTATGCGTTTATTTTTGGGCATCCTAATGATTTGTCTTGCAGGTTGTGGCAATGGTTCGGAAGGTTGTAAACCGAATGGAACTTTGGTTATGTCAATGGAGCAACGCTTTAGCGAAAGCTCAATCGATGGATCATTTAAAAATTATTCTCCAACCAATATCAACCAGTCACAGAATTACCACGCCTACGCAACTGTAACACTTTATGATGGACGAATGAAGGGTATGCAGATTCCTCCACAACAAAATATTTCAGAGAAACTTTCTTTGGATATGCAAAATATGACTGTAGGTATGGCGGACCAGATGGGGCGGGGTAGTCTTTCGAAAATAAGTCGAGCGGCACAGTCTTACGGAAGTAAACTGATGACCTCTTTAAAGAACGTGACCTACAAAATCTCTTTGACGGAAGCGGAGCAGGCCGCTCTGGATAGGGAGTTGAAGAGCAAGTCCAACGGCAATGTGACGTATTGCTCGTCAAACACTGATCTTTACCTCGTTACATCTGAAGAAAATCCCAAAGACGTGATTGTCATCATCAATTCCACACTCGAAGGCGCTTTCAAAGCTAACTAAAAGCTAACTAACTGATTCATCAAGAACGTGAACGCCACCATAGCGGTGGCGACACTAGTTCCGGTCTCATTTGAGACCTTTTGTTTGGGCGGGAATCATTATCAATGGGGCATTTTCTCCTCTCACGTATTCTCGCCGCAACCATTTGACCGAAACGCTGCCTCCAACTATTTCTTCGTTATGGTCTTCACTCGAAAGTATGATTGTGTGGTGGTAGGAGCGGGTCCTGGAGGGCTTATCGCTGCGATTTATTTACGAAGATTTCGCCGCAATATCTTGCTTGTAAATTCGGGAGTGTCTCGGGCTTCTCTAATACCTAAGGTGCACAACCTGGTTTATAAGGGAAAAGTCTCCGGGAAGAAGCTTCTGCGAACACTTAATGGCGAAGTTTTAAAGCTTGCAACGGAAATGCAAATCGGTGAAGCGAAAATTCAGAAAGCGCGAAATGGCTTCGCCATATCTATTGAAAGTAAGGCGAGCGGAGAAAAGATATTTACTAAAACGGTTTTTGCCCGCAAAGTAATTCTTGCAACCGGCCTTGAGGACATTGATCCGCCTCTCTCCAATCTGAAAACCTTGGCTCGCGATGGACTTGTTGGGTACTGTCCGATCTGTGATGGCTTTGATCATTTAGATGAGCCGATTGCTATTCTGGTTCAGGACGCGCGCGCCATAAAGAAAGTAAAGTTTATTGCGACTTACTCGCGCCGGCTTCATCTCATTTTACTCAAAAAAATATCAAAGCAGGCGCTTTCCAGACTAAAAAGGGTTTCTCCCAATGTGCGGATCCATTTCGCTGAAGTAGATTCCTTTAGGGCGACAAAGAAGAAATCCCTTTTGATCCATTTTAAAAAAGGAAAATCTTTAATCGTACGCTTGGCCTACGTCGCACTAGGAGCAAAAGTGCGTGACGAAGCGTTTCGTAATTTGAAGAATTTGCGGCGAACGAAAGATGGATTTTTGATAACCAATTCTCATCAAGAAACTTCTATTAAGGGTCTTTATGCGGTCGGCGATTGTGCCCACTCACTGGCCCAGATCTCCGTTGCCATAGGGCAGGCTGCCATTGCTGCCACCGACGTGCATAATAATTTGTGAGGAAATGTATTTTGCTGTGAAGAAAATGAAATAGCTAAAAGATCTACACTAAATTTGTATACTGGACTAATTCAAAATTCTAGAGTTGCCAATATTTTTTCCGAACCCAGCCAAAGTCCTATTACATATCATTAGGTAAAGCCGATAAATTAACGTCAAATTAATCGCGGAGAGAAAATGGCAGAACCCACACCACCCCCAGTCACTGTAGAATCCTTAATGATAACTGACGTACACAGCATCACTGTCGACATGAGCGTTAGAGATGCTATTGGCTCGCTCTTGAAAAATAAAATTAGTGGTGCGCCAGTCATCGACACCGTTAAGAAAGTAATAAGTGTTATTAGTCAGGGCGATTTAATGAAGATTGCAGCAGGCAAGGGACTGAATATTAAGATTGGCGCTTGCTTAGCGTCGTTGCCGCAAACAGAGAAGTTAGTCACTCTACCAAGGTCGACCACGTTTGCAGAACTATATCGCAAATTTTTGTCTCATCCTGTTCACCGTATCATTATTATTGATGGAAATGGCCGGCTACAGGGAATCGTGTCCCGAAGTACCGTTTTGAGAGTCCTGTATGGGCCAGACGAAGGCCAA
>CAYPZY010000148.1:0-1896 GCA_964415155.1 uncultured Bdellovibrionales bacterium | reverse complement strand
AGAAAAGCCCGAGAAGCCCGAGAAGAAGAAAGCGGCTTAACATATTTTCAATGCTGTTATGAGCTGGTCGATTTTTAGTGCAAAACTGCACTTAGATTGCTATAAACCAATTAAACAAATTCGATTGAGTGCTTCGGGGCCGTACTTTGATTGCAAAAAGAAAAGAAAAAAATAAAGCTGAGGATTTAAAATTTTATTCCTCGGCTTTAGATCTTTTATTAGAACAAATGCCAATTGCGTTATTGGCGGTGATCGTCAATTCTACATTATATTTTTGGCTAAGTTGGCGCCTGCAAAAACCTGAGTTCTTGGTTGTTTGGTATCTCTTGATTGTTTTTATCACCGCAATTCGCTTTCGCTTTTATCGCAAATGGGTCCGTGCGAAAAATCGATTGGATAAGCCCACAATTTTAAAATTATTGAAGAGAATTCAGTTCGGTGTCGGTACATCAGCAGCGTTATGGGGAGCCGCGGGCGCAGGATTGTTGGTCTTAGATTCAACTTGGCATTTTGCACTAACAGTCTTTATTTTTGCGGGGATGAGTGCTGGAGCCTTGAGTGCCTATTCCATTTCCTTGTCGACGACTTTGTGGTCACTTTATCCAATGATGCTTCCGTTAATTCTACGACTTTTCTTGGAGGGAAAAGATTATGCCCCCATGGGTATAATGGCCACTCTCTTTCTTTTTCTTATGACCACTATCGCGAAAAATCTGAATCGTCGCTCTTTACACATGTTGCGACTCGGTCTTGAAAATAGAAGCCTTGTTAGCAAGATTAGCGATGCTAGCCACGAGATCAAAACGCCGGCGACGGCGATTTTAGGTATTGCCGAGCTTTTGAAAGCTCAGAAAGATCTTCCTAAAGATGCCAGAGAATTTTCGGAGCGAATTTATCGAAACGGACTTTACTTAAAGAATCTGGTTGAGAACATTCTATTATTATCAAAATCCGAATCTCATCAGTTAGAACCGAAGAAGGAATTGGTAGGTATCAAGCAAGAAGTCGCAACAGTGACTAGTTTGATGGAACCAAGGTTAAAAGAGAAGAATCTTGATTTTCAACTTTCTTACTCCGCCAGAGTACCGAATCAAATCTTCACTAATACACTTTATTTTAAGCAGATTTTAATTAACCTGATAAGTAACGCGGTAAAATTTACGCCTGCTAAGGGGAGTATCAAGCTAGAAATAGATTTTCTACCTTCACAGATGTTAATTGTGCAAATCAGCGATTCCGGTATTGGGATTGGCGTTGAAGGACAAAAGAAATTATTTGAACCTTTTTATCGAGAAAATCGTCCGCAAGTAAAAACTCAGGAGGGATCGGGTTTAGGCTTAGCGCTTTCGAAAAGTCTTGCCCAGAACCTAGGCGGAAATTTATCGTTGGTAAAATCAGAGTTGGGTAGAGGCAGCACCTTTGAAGTTTCAATGAAAGTTGAAGTGCCGACATCGCCTATTCAATTGGACAACGAAGATGACAATGAGATTCTGAATTTTTCGGGCTCAAAAGTCATGATCGTCGATGATTCCGAGGATATTTTATTTTTGTTTCGCGAGCAGCTTTTATTGTTGGGAGCGACAGTCGATGTCTGCCCAGATGGAGAATCTGCAGTGTCGCGGATTTCTGAGGGAAGCCATTATGATTTGATCTTGATGGACATCAACATGCCGGGAATGGATGGCTACCAGGCTACCACGCGAATTAGAGATATGGGTTATAAACAACCCATATTGGCACTTTCGGCCTACGATGCAGCGACTACTAGTGATTTGTGTCGAGAGTCAGGCTTCAATGAGTATATTGGTAAGACGTCGGGACTCAAAGAAATTTCAGATGTTTTACAGCGCTGGCTTAATTAGTGTTTTGCATCTACTCATCATAATAGTTTTCAAT
>CAYPZY010000147.1:0-7178 GCA_964415155.1 uncultured Bdellovibrionales bacterium | reverse complement strand
CCAATCGGATTTTGTAAAATTCGTAGAAAAGAATAATAAATGCAGCCCAAAAGTCGTTGAAATACCAACGCTCTTCACTGGCGGCATGATCGAGGGGCAATTAGCATTAGGCAAAACGCTGACCGGGAATCCTGTTAACTTAGTTAATATCGGAAACAAAAGTTTGGTACCCCTGACAGGCAATTCAGTTTTCGATAGCGAAATAAAAAAGCTATTTGCAAAAAACGCTAAAGAAACGGTACCGCTCAATACCTTCAAAGCTAATGTCAATGGGGGTAACGCTCATTGTATGATAAAAGCCATCAGGCGCTGTCGGCCCACCTATGGATCGGCGCCTGAAAGCAAAAAGGAATCTTCCAGGTAGTTCAACTAAGGCTGAATAGCGCCGCCACCGGCGTTCATTTTACCGCCGCCAAGGTTAAGGGTAAAAAACTCGTCAGCTGTTTTGACTTCAAAAGGAATCTCGAGATTTGGGTTTTTACTTAAGACTTCAAGGCCTCTGAAATTATTTAGTGCGAGCTGTTTCACAAAAAACCCTTCGCCTGGACTTACTACGACATCAGGAAATTGAGCAGTTACTTTAAAACGGCAAGAGGTAGAAATCTTAGAAGTTTCACAAATCATGCTAACTGATTTCTGGGTATTTTCGATTTCTAACCGCAAAGACTTTTGTTCGGTCAGTGTGTCAACTAACGCTTTCAATTGTCCTGGTTGCTTTTCTATCATTACAACGGAAGCATGAAAGGGCCTTTCTTTATTGTAAAGAATCTTCATTTCGATAGGTGTCGATGCGGAAACCATCGTCGAAGTCAAAATTGCAGCAAAAAAGGCAAGTCTCTTTGTGAACATAAGTTCTCCTTTGGTGTTTTGAAAGATGAACTATAGAGGGAACACTTAGTCAATGCGATTTCTGCGGGTCGCTTCCGTCGTGGCAGTAAAAATCTAGTTTTGAATAGCGATTGCGGCTGCTTGGGCGAGAATTTTTAGACCGTCCTGCTCTTCTTGAGAAGGGTAACGTCTATCCCGAAAATAAGTACCGAAGGTGCCTAAAACAGTACCATTTTGATCTTTTATCGGAACACTCCACGCCGCCACATATCCCAAACCTAAAGGTAAATGGCGAAGCTCTGCCCACTTGTCATCCGCATAAAAATCGGGAGTCATCACGACACTTCCAGTGGCGGCAGCAGAAGCACAAGTTCCTAAATTTGCATCGGGTTTTAAGCGATCAATAGCAGCCAAATAATCAGCTGGAAGATTTGGCGAAGCGCCATTGCGAAGCAGCCCCTCATCATCCAAAATAAGAATTGAAGCCGTTGAACCAGAGCCTGCAAGAGCTTCGGCCACCACCGTTAAGTGAGACAAAATCTTGGCCCGACTTAGGCCTTCACTCAGCATTTGTTTTACGTCGTTTTTAGATTGTTGTATAAGATCACGAAGATTATCTGACACAAGGTTTTATACACCGTTAGACAAATTAATCCACGATTAATTGGCAATCCAATCCCAAGTGTAATTATAACAGTTAAAAGCACTTCAACTCACCTTGCCAAGATACCCTGTCGCTGCTATCAAACTCCTTAAATCAGGAGTAATTAATGAAAAGACTTAGTTTGATGACGTTATTGATTCTTTCCGCCTGCACCTCAGCAGAAAAACGTTTTTGCCAGGAAGCCAACTGGATTCAAGAAGGCACTAAAGATGCGCTAAGTGGTAAGAAAAATCGCGCTTCGCATTACCAAACGTTCTGTCTGAATGAAGAAGTCAATATTAATCCCGCTCTCTATTCGCAAGGCTACGAGGCTGGTTACGCCGAATATTGTAGTGAAAGATCCATGCGCCAACTCGGTCGCACAGGCGGGTTGGTTACACTCGATTGCCCTGAGAAATTTATCAAAACGGCAAACAACGCCTATCACGAAGGCTTAAATAGCTATTGCACCACTGCCAGCGGCATGAATGTTGGACGAAACGGCGGTGAATACTTGGGAGTTTGCCCCAAGGATACAGAGAGTAGTTTCTTATCGGGCTATCAAGCCGGAAAAACAGATTTTCTTTCCTCACAAGTAAGTTCACTTCGTAGCGAAGTAGGTCAGCTCAAAAGCAAACTAGATGATAGCGAGCGAACCGCGCGAGATTTGGAATGGAAGTTGCGCGATCGCGACAGTCAAATTTCTAACCTTGAGAGTAAGATTCGTGATCTCGAAAGCAGGCACAGATAAATGCAAGAAATAAAAGTGACCGAGACAGAAAATCAGAAACGCTCCTTTAGCGGCGCACCTTGGGAAAGCGTCGTTGGCTATTGTCGCGCCATTCGCGTTGGCCATACCATCGCCGTCACAGGTACTGCGTCTGTTGATGAAAAAGGCGAGGTGTTTGCTGTTGGCGCCCCCTACGAGCAAGCCAAACGTTGCCTCGAAACCATCGAACGAGCTATCAGACCATTAGGCGCGACTCGCGAAAACATTATTCGCACCCGTATATTCGTGACAGACATTTCCAAATGGAAGGAGTTCGGCCGCGCTCACGGCGAATTTTTTAAAGATCACCCACCGACAACGACGATGGTTGAAGTTAAATCTTTAATCGATCCTAAGATGTTAGTTGAGATTGAAGCCGATGCAATTGTCTAAAATTACTCTAAAGCCCGTAGAAGCCGATGACGTAGAAGAGTTATTTCCTCTGGTTTATCAATCGACGGTAACAGAAACAATTCTTTGGGACGGTCCCATCTCTCGAGATGAACTACGCAAGGGCTTAAGCGAAAGCGAGCGGGACACTCGCAACGGCAGTAAACACCAATTCACCATCATAGAGAATGCAAGTGGTAAAAAAATCGGTTCTGTTGATATTAGACCTTATGCGGAAGGCTGGCGCGGCGATATGGGCCTGTGGATCGGCGTTCCTTTTCAAGGTAAAGGTTACGGAACAGAAGTCGTTTCCTTAGCTGTGCTCTATGGTTTTAAAAAATTAAATATGGAAAAAATTGAGGCTACCATTTTCGTTGGCAATCAGGCCAGCCGTCGCATTTTCGAAAAGTGTGGATTTAAACTCGAAGGCACAATTCGGAAATGCGTAAAGAAACGCGGCAAAATTTTAGATGAGTGGCTTTTTGGAATTACTAAAGAGGATCTATGAAACTCTACTACCATTACAAAAACAAACCTTACAAATATTTAAGTGAAGCTAAACATAGTGAAACGCTCGAAGACATGGTGGTTTATGAAACGCGCTATGAAAACAACACTGCACGACTGTGGGTTCGGCCGAAAAACATCTTCGACTCTGAAGTCGAAAAAGGTGTGCCTCGCTTTCGCAAAGTTCCTTTAGAAATACGAACGACAACTAACGTACTTGCAGGCGAAATTAAAACCCTTGGTGACATTATGGAACAGGCGTTTGGCGAGTGGGACCCTCAATGGTTTTATTCGACATTTAACAGCCATAGTAAATACTTTTTGGTGATAGCCTACGTCGAAAAAAGTCCTGTCGGCTTTAAAATTGGTTACGAACTTGATCAATCGACTTTTTATAGCTGGCTGGGAGGCGTCCACCCCGACTATCGAGGACTCGGCGTTGCGTCCGACCTCATGAAGACTCAACACGATTGGTGCCGACAGAATCACTATAAAAAAATCCAAACAAAATCACAAAATCGATTTCGCCCCATGCTTATCCTTAACCTAAAAAGCGGGTTTGATATTATCGGCACCCACACATCCGATGAAAAAGGTCTAAAAATAATTTTGGAAAAAACCCTTTAGGAGTTCGCTATGAAGAGTTTATTATTTATTGTCTTATTTGCGCAGAACGTATTCGCGAGCCAAAAAGTTGATTTCAAAATAATTCCTGAAATGTTTTCGAAGGTCGCGTCCGAGATGGAACGTCTTGATGGCGAAGGGCTTTACGTTCGGCAAAATCGTCAGGAACCCTGGCCACAAACCATTGCCAAATTAAAAGAGGAGAGCCTCAAAATCAAATCCAATAAGGAGATGATGTTACTATTTAGTCGTCTGAATTTAGCTTACACAAATCGCCACTCTTCTTTTCGGCCGGGCCCATCTCTTATGCGAGAAATGCCAAAGTTTGACAAATTTCCATTCGCGTTTCTTGGTGAATGGCTCGCTCCCAACGACGTTACTTACCGTGTTTTTAAAGCGGAAAACCCTGAGATAAAAGCAGGTGATGAAATTCTTTCTATAAATAAAACGGCAATGAAGGATTGGGCAAATCAATACTTTAATTTCTGCAAATTTCCCATAAAGGCCCAATGCGATGTCGAAATGGCCGAACAATTTGAAGTCGTTTTCGATCTCGCTAAAACAGTGACGGTTGAAGTTAAACGCGACGACAAAATTATTTCTACAACGTTGAATTTAAAAGACGTTGCTCCCAACACGTCACGCGCCCCGAAAGTGGAATGTAAGGATCAAGCCAACCGCTATCAAGATTTTAACTTGGTCTACACCGGTAGGTTTCTGTGTATTTACCAGTCAGAGAAATATCCAAAGTTGGCTTTAATGCGAATTCCCACTTTTAATTATTCGGTCGAGTCGCGAGAACATCCGATCCCATCGATTGGGCAAGAGATTGAAAAAGTTCTCCCCTGGTGGCAAAAAAATGCAACTTGGGATGATCTCATTATCGATGTTACCGATAACCATGGTGGTAACTGGACAATCCCCTACTATAAAGTTCTCTTACAGAAGCCTTTCCAAGAACAATTCTTCCGCATAAAGAAATTCACAGAGCTCTCTGACATTACCGTTCGCCAAGGTGTTTTTTGGAATAGCGAAGGTTTATTAAATTGGTTTGATCGTCTTTACAATTCGCCGGCCTGGGATCAAATTAAAATCGGTGAATTCTTACCGATGGTACCGATGTTTTGCGCCTCTTCTACAGAATGTGAAAAAGCTCTTTTTGAACCATACTCCCATTCCTTTAAAGGTAACGTCAGTGTTTTGCTCAATGAATGGTGTGTGTCTTCGTGTGACGCTTTTGTTTATACGATCAAAGAAAATTTTCCTGATGCACGTTTTTACGGTCATCCCCAAACTGGCGACACTGCCTTCAGTCGGGTGCGGATTGATGTCACGGTCGATAACAACGTAGTTAAAACAACCTTAAACCCCATTCATTCGAAAACGGAAGAAAACGTAATCATTAGTCAGATTGTTTCAGTCACGCGAAGTTTTGATTCACAAAACAAAGTGATGTCAGGGGTGACAGTGCCGTTGACCCGCTTTGTACCACTAACCCTTGAAAACAAAGATCAGTGGCATCAAGAAGTCCTAAAAGAAGCTTTAAAAGACGTTAATTAATATTATTTAATTCAGCGTAGCCAGGTAGTTTCGAGAGGTCTGGCACCACTACAATCTCAATACGCCGATTAGCAGCGCGAGATTCAGGAGTGTCGTTTGCCTTTACTGGCCGAGCATCGGCAAAAGCTGCAGCACTAAGGCGCTCTTTAGGAACCCCGACACTGACGAGTTCATTTACGACATTAACCGCCCGCGCTGATGCTAGCTCCCAGTTAGAAGGGAATCGTTCGTTGTGGATCGGAATATTATCGGTATGACCTTCAATTTGAAACTCCTTGCCAGTAAAGCCTGCAAGCTTAGCACCGACATCACGAATGGCTTTTTTGCCTTCATTCGAGAGCGTCGAACTTCCGGAAGTAAAAAGAATGTCGCTAGATAAAGCCACAACCATTTTGCCGTTAACAAACTTAATACTTAAGGCACCAGCATCAATCATTGAACGAAAGCGAGCCAATAAGTCCTTATACTCTTTAATGCGCTTCTGCGTTTCCATTTCGTTCGCAGTCATGTCATGTAACGCTTTTTTCATTTGTGTTATAGATGCCGTGAGACTTTGTTTATCAGAAGCTTCAGCCCCAAGCTTACGCTCTAGCTGGCCGATAATTTTTTGTTGTTCTTCAATTTTTATCTTTTGCTCACTATTTTCTTTAAGCGCACCTGCTAACTGAGTTTCAAGATCTTTAATTTTATTTTCTTGCGTCTGACTCTTTTTATCCAAATCTTCAAATTTTGATTGGCTGACACAGCCGAGACAGACAAATAATAAAAAGAGCGATGCGAATTGTTTTAAGGACATACAACCTCCATTTTTAAAATGATAGGACTAAAAATGGAGGTCTGTAAACATTAAGAAACATTAATTCGGGGTAAATAGCAAATCTTAACCTATTTACCCGCGAATTTTCGAAATTAATCTATGACTTCTCTAAAGAAATTGTAAATTGATCTTCCCAACCAGTAAGAATAGTAAGGACGATAAATTCTGCGCTCAAAGCGGTAGGGTCTGTCATAGTAGTAACCATAGCGATGAACTGGTCCATAGCGATGGCCATAATAGGAAGCATAGGGATGACGATCACTATAACGATGTCTAAAGCTGAACCGGTGATCTCGGTTATGGTGCCAGCGATAAGAGCGGAAATCGCGGCGCGAATCTAAATAGGAAATGATTGGCATCTGCTCCATGCTTGAACCATCAAACACTTCCAAATCACGGCAATCAGAATCCTTGATCATCGCACCAGGGGCTAGTTCTTCTTTCGGCAACATCATGGCTTTGGCACCAGTGCTGACGTCAGTACGAATAACAATTGATTTTGGGAAATCAACTTTGGCTTTGTCTTCCATTTGATAGATTTCAAGTTCCTCTTGATCAAGCGGAGTTAAAGCTTCTTGTGTACCTTCTTTCGCTTTTTCGTCGGCCTTTGGCTCTTGAGCTTTGTCAGCTACTTTTTGATCAGTAGTTTTTTGCTCCGCTGCCTTTTCGGCACCCTTTTCAGCAGTTTTTTCCGCTAAGTAAGCAACCAAAACTGGCTTTTTATCAGGCTTCTGATCAGGTCTTTGTTCTGGTTTTTGCTCAGCAACTTTCTGTTCTTGCTGAACCGGTTTTTGCTCTGGTGTCTTATCCGGAGCTTTTTGTTCTGGCTTCTGTTCTGGCTTCTGTTCTGGTTTTTGCTCGACAGTTTTTTCGGCACCTTTTTCAGCTATCTTTTGATCTGCCGCCTTCTGGCTTCCTTTTTCTGCCGCAAGCCCTGTCTGACAAAGCGCTGCAGCTACAGACTTAAAAAAAATCTCATGAGTTCCTCCTCGGTTAATAAATTGGGAAAATTTCCCATTGTGTTCGCAGGAGTCTCTTCA
>CAYPZY010000146.1:0-7210 GCA_964415155.1 uncultured Bdellovibrionales bacterium | reverse complement strand
TTAATTTTTCTAAAAGCAAATTACCTTTTTCACGAAGTTCTCTTTCAGAAATCTTTATTCGCGATTCTGGGGGGTCTTCCAAAACACCCACGTCAGGCAACATCCAGTTTTCAACCTTGCGGGTCACTTTAGCTTTCATTTCAATTTTGCGCTTTTGTACAGGAGTAAATGGTAAACGCATCTGCATAGGCTCGCGAGATGGCGCCTCTTCCGTTTTAGTTTCAGAAAAACATTTTGGCTCCGCCTGGTTAGAAATCTCGATAGTTGCGGGCGCCTGTTTTAAAGCGTACTTCGCTTTCAGCACTTCGTTCCACTCGGCAAAAAAGCGCTGAATATTACTATTCATTTCTTTTCCTAAATAACCCAGCCAACGACGAAAGCGATAGAGACTAAACATGGAAATCGGTAGCAACTTATGAAGTGGCTTTTCTGTATAAAATACAACTAGCACGGCCGTAGTAGCCCAGAGAATTATCGATACACCGATCTTATTAAAGGCTTTCTCTAAACCCCCTTCGACCAAGGATCCGAGAATACCACCCGCAGCAAAGCGATTATGTAAAAATGAGCGATCTTTAAAATAAAGGGCGAGAAGGGCGGATACGGTAATAACGAGAAGAAGTCCCCAAACAAAACGTACGCGATTAAACAAGCGCACGTCACCTTTAAAATTTGAAACGAGTAACCACAATAGTGAAGCAACAATTAGCCAGGCGCTAATTCCTACTGTCTGAAACAAAATGTCAGCTAAAAAGCTACCTATGATCCCACAAAAATTATGAATGGTGTGATGATCTCCAAATGAATTAAATGACGGATCACGAGGATCATAACTTACTAAAGACAGTGCCAGGAAGAGGGAACCCGCCAACCACCAAATAGCTTTTACATCACGTTGAAACTTACGAAAAAATAATGTCACAGTTATATCTTAAATAGTGAATAAATACTTGGGAAGTCTTGACTTTTACTCCTAAATAAAACAAAAACTTCAGGTCCAAAGCAGAGTGAACACATGAATTCGACGCTACCAGCGAAAATTAAGATCAACGAGATTTTCTATAGCATACAGGGCGAGTCTACATATGTAGGACTTCCCACTGTCTTCATACGAACGTCGGGGTGCCCTCTTCGCTGTACTTATTGTGACACGACCTACGCCTACTACGAAGGTAGTCATATGAGTGTCGATGAAATTATGGAAAAGGTCGACAGCTTTGGAGCTAAGTACAGTTGTGTTACCGGAGGCGAACCTCTTTCACAAAAAAATACTTTGCATCTTCTCGATCGATTGGTCGAAAAGAATTACCACGTTTCGTTAGAAACTAGTGGCGCCGTTTCTTGTGAGGGCGTAAATCCAAAAGTAAAAAAAATAATCGACATAAAAACTCCCGATAGCGGCGCTGCGAATTCTTTTCTGCAGGAAAATCTTAAATTTTCTGATGTCAATACTGAATTTAAATTTGTCATCACCTCAGAAAAAGACTTCGATTGGGCCGAAGACTTTTCTAAACATTTCGGTCTAGATAAAATAGGCGTTGTTTTATACAGTCCGGCATTTAATCAAATTGATGAAAAATGGCTTGCAAAAAAAATCCTTTCGAATAATTCATGTGCAAGGTTGCAATTACAAATTCATAAGTACATTTGGTCTCCACAAACCCGTGGAGTTTAACCACTAACAAGGAGCTGGTGAAGAGTTATGATGAACAACACACAAACAACAACTACAACTACTGTACAAACGCCTGTAGCAAATCCAACAAATCCGACAGATAATCTTTTTGTTGCGAACCTACAGTCTGTACCTCTTGAAAAATTAGTTATGAGAAAACTAGAGGTTTTGTTTGAACAGCAAAAAGAAGCCAATGTTCAATTAAGCGGGCTTCACCAAATCATCATGGAACAAGTTGAAAAACCATTGATTGAGCTTGCGTTGAAAGAGCACAAAGGCAACCAAGTTAAAACAGCTCAATTCCTAGGTATCAATCGTAATACCTTAAAGAAAAAAATCGATAACTACAAAATTCGCGTTAGAAACATCAACTAACGTAACTTCGATGCGCACCAACAGCTGGTGCGCACATCAAAACTCCGTATATGGAAATCGATAAGCCGAAAAGCCAACCTTACAGTGAAGAATCAGAGATTGGCATTCTCGGTGGCATTTTACTGGACCCCGAAGCTTGGGATTCAGTTTGTGATCTTTTGAGTGCTGATGATTTTTATCATTCGGCAAATAAAAGAGTTTTTAAGGCCATTGAGAAATTAAAAAAAGCCAATTCGCCTGTAGATATCGTCACCGTCGCTAATGCCTTAGAGGATGAGAATTCTCTCGTCGCTATTGGTGGTAAACCTTATCTTGTCGATCTCGTAAATCGTACTCACACTACTGCGCACCTGGAAGCTTACGCTAAAATTGTTCACGAGAAAGCGAAGTTAAGACAGCTTATAAAAACCTGTAAAGAGTTAACAGATAAAGCTTACACGGCCGATTTCACCGATGTAAATTCTTTCTTGGACTCAGCTGAGGCCGCTATTTATCAGGTCTCACAGAGTAAAGCGGTTTCAAGCTTAGTTAGTGCTGGTCAAATCATTAAAGACAGTATCAAACGCATTGAAGATCTTTATCATAAAAAAGTCTCCGTTACGGGAATTGCCACTGGCTTTTCTGATCTCGATAAACTTACCTCAGGATTTCACGCGGGGGAGATGACAATCTTAGCTGCTCGCCCTTCAATGGGAAAAACCGCGCTCAGTCTGAACATGGCAATGCACGCCGCTCTCCGCGAAAAAAAGAAGGTGGCGTACTTCTCGGTGGAGATGGCTAAAGAGCAAATCATGACGAGGATCTTGGCCGCGGAAGCAAAAGTGAATATTTCTGACTTAAGAACTGGTCGCGTTCCAGATGATGCCTGGCCGCGTTTGATCAGTGCGGCTGCCACCATCAGTCAAAGCTCGCTTTTCATCGATGATACCACTGGAATCAGCCCTTACGAGGTGCGCGCCAAAGCCCGCAGAATGAAGTCTCAACACGGTTTAGATCTTATCATGATCGACTATTTGCAAATTATGGATCTCAAACAGAAAGTTGAAAGTCGCGAGCGAGCCGTAGCCGAAATTTCTCGAACTCTTAAATCGATAGCTAAGGAATTATCAATTCCCGTCATTGCTCTTGCTCAGCTTAATCGTGGCGTTGAAGGGCGCGGTAAAGCAGAACGCAAACCTATGTTATCAGATCTTCGGGAATCAGGATCTATTGAACAGGATGCTGACTTAATCATGATGCTTTATCGTGATGAGTACTATGATCGTGAAAATCCCGATGTACACGGTTTGGCCGATTTACTTATCAATAAACATCGTAACGGTGCCACCGGAAATATTCGTTTGAGGTGGAATCCCAATATCGGTAGATTCAGTGACATTGAGTTAGACGCTAAGTTTTTGCCACCGAGTCCAACCCCTCAAAGTGATCGTATGCCGCACTCTATTCCCAATACTTTCGTTCCGAAAGGCAACGCCTAACCTTGGTCTAGACTTATTACGACCTGTTGTTAGAGAAATAACCTTTTGTTCAAATATTTATGTCTAACTCTTTAGGGGAGCGGGCAACCTCGCCATAGCAAAGGATTGTTAAGATGGCTGACTTGTTTAAGACAGTGGTTGAATCAACGGATTTACCAGAAGACCTGATTAAGACTGAGCTTCTAGGATTACTTAGCGGTGCTAAGATTAATCCTGAAGCGCTAACGATGGAACAACTTCGCAGCGTCCTGACAGACTATTTGCAGGACGTGCTCGTCGAAGTTAAAAAACAATTAGGCTCTATCGACAGTAATAGTTAGGTCAGCCTCTAAGCCTTCACCCAATTTTACTTTAGCCTTGTGTTGACCTAATACTTTGATCGCTTCTTCAATAACGATATCGCGACGATCGATCGGATAACCGATTTTTTCCAGTTCGTTTGCAATATCAGTAGTGGTGATTGAACCAAATAACTTATCTTTTTCACCAGCCGCGCGTTTAAATTGAACGTTAACTTGTGAAAGTTTTTGAATTGTTTCTTTTCGTTCAGAAACAACTTTTTTCTTTTTAACTTCCGCAACTTTTTTGAGGTGGTTTAATTCATTCACACGGCGCTCAGTAGCTTCAATAGCCATTGTGCGTGGGAATAGAAAATTTCGGGCGTATCCCTTAGAAACTGAAACCAAGTCTCCAACTTTTCCCAAATCTTTAACGTCTTTTTGCAAGATAACTTTCATTTTATACCCCTTAAACTCTCTTATCTAATTTGGTTGGCGCGACTTTCTTGTAAATGCGCTTTCTAATATCCAACCAGTAGTCAATAAAACCAATAATGGCTACAAACAAAAACAATTGGAAGACAAAAACAAATAACCAAAGAACCTGCCAGACCGGACCAAATCTGAATGTTTTGAAAAAAGAAAACATGACGGCCAGGCCTTGGAGAAAATATAAACAAATCATCACATTTAAAAGGTTCAGAGCGACAATTTTAATGAGTTCAGAATTATGCTGGATTTGGGCGCCACCAATAGCAAAAAGAGCTAACCAGACACAGGCATCGGGCAGTTCAAAATTTAGAAGGCTGTGGAAATTATGACGTTCGCGACCTGCAAAAATAGAACGATCCAAAGTAATAGCCAAAGCTAAAGCAAAGATAAATCCCATAAGAACTCCCGAAGGAGTTTGCGCGATGATCGAACCAAGGTCTAAATGCATTTTAGGATTCACCTGCAGAACGGAATCAACGACCTCTTTACCTTTGTTATTCACGAGCTCTACCAAATTGACTTTATTTAAACTCACATAAAGTGAAACACCCAGAGCAGTTAGGCCACCAACTGTTAAAACTGAAATAAGACCCGCCGTAGAAAAACTGATAGCGCGCTCTTCAAGCTCGGCATAGATCGCCACCAACATTATCAATGTTAAAAAAGCGCCGGCCAATAAATGATGAGTTGAAAGCCAAAGTCCCAATGCAAGTGAACCGGAGATGGCAAAAAACATGGGGCGGCCAAATCTGTTCCGAATGATCATAAGGGGTAAAGCCCCCAAGATATAGGTAAACGAGCACAAGAAAAGCGCAGTAAATCCCAAAGTGATTGCTTTGACTGATTCTCTCATGCCGTTCCTAACCAATACTTCTAAAACTATTCAGCTTGTTGTTGGTGCTGTTGACGAGCTGCTCGGCGTTCGCGAGCTTTTGCTTCTCGTTCTTTTTGTTTTTGTAGATTTGCTGCGAGATTAGCTTTGAACTCTTCAACATGTTTTTGCAAATCAGCACGATCATCTAAGCGTTTATGGAAAAAGCGCAAAACTTTTTCGTTAATTCTCATAGTACGCTCAAGTTCTTTAATAGTTTCCGGTGCCGCAGTAAATGTAGTGTGAAAATAAAATGCTTTATGATGATTCTCAATGGGAGTGGCTAGTGTCCGTTTTCCCCAAGTATCGATGTGATTTACTTTACCACGATGGTCTTCAATGATTTTACCATTTTTCTTAAAGAGATTTTTTTGATCTTCGACCGAGCAATCAGGGTGCAGAACGATAACGGCTTCATATGGTCGAGTAATTTTAATGTCAGACAATTGCATTCTATTTTCCTTTCAAAATGAACCAGCTCATTAAGTGTTTGCCACCTTTATCACGACTTATTGCGTCCGACAAGGATTGAGCTAAGAGTTTTGCTACATTGGAATATGCTGAGTCTGATACAATATCAAGTGTTTATGGGACTTTATTTTATAATTTCACGACAAGAAAAAGAAGAGCACTATAAGCTTAAGGACGGTTTGATCATTGGTCGCTCCGAAGGAGATATCAAACTCAATGATCCTACCACCTCGTCTAAACACGCCATTCTCACGAAAACACCCACGGGCTGGCTTTTGAGCGATCAGGGATCGCGAAACGGCATTCTTTATCAGGGCCGCCGAGTGCGAACAATTGATGTCGATAAGGGTGTTAACTTCATGATTGGTAAGGTTTATTTCAAAACTGTGGTCATCGAAGACACGGTCGCCACCAATGTCGATACACATGTCAACACGCAGGCTAATACGCAAGCCAATACCAAAGTCGAAGTAACCTGGTCTGAGAAACTACAGAAAATGGCTCAGAGCGTTGCCAGCCAGGTACGACCTGAAAAAAGGGAAATTTTTGCCTTCCTACCGGCTGTGAAACTGAAGTTTGTCACCGGCATCCAATGTGACACGGAGTGGACCATAGGCTATGGCCCTCGCCGGTTTGGTATCGAGTCTTCTGAGTTTCCTATTTTTGAAATCGGTGCGCCGCCCATTTGTTTTTCGCTGTTTCATGGCCCAACGTCAGGAATTAGTTTTATAACGGAGTTTCCCGACAAAGTTCTATTAAATGGCCAGGCAGTGAAATCGGGCCTGATAAAAGCGGGAGATGAGATCACTATAGAAAATACGGTTATACAGGTAGATTTTGTCCTATGAGTATTCCAAAAAAAACAGGTTTCGTAAAAAGTTTTGACGGCCTGAATGTTTACTACGAATCGCGAGGTGAGGGAAAACCACTTTTCCTTTGTTATGGCGTCGCCTGCCTAATGAACCACTGGCGACATCAGATAAATTATTTTTCTCAACACTACCAAGTGATTACCTTTGATTATCGGGGACATCATCAAACGCCTATTCCAGAAAATCGCGACAACTTAACTTTCGATGCCATCGCCCAGGACATCAAGGCGATTGCCGATCATCTTAAATTACCTGCTGCCTCTTTTTTTTCGCATAGCTTCGGTGCTCAAGTGGTTATCCGCGCTTTCGACATGTATCCAGAACTATTTTCGAGTCTGGTTTTAATCAATGGCTTCACCAAAAATCCGATCCAAAAAATGTTTGGTGGTGACTGGGCAGATATTGCTTTTCAATTATTTAAACAGGGCTACGGAAAGCTTCCAGAAACAATCAAGTATGTGTGGAAAAATTTAATCAATAATAAAATCTCTATGCAGCTTTCGGCGATGGCCGGTGGCTTTAATTTAAATTTGACATCATTTAAAGACATTGAAGTTTATGCTCGCGGTGTCGCTTCGATGGATCTTGATGTTTTTATCGCTTTTTTTGAACAGATGATGGCTTATGATGCGACACCAGTTTTAGATCGTATTAATATTCCTACGTTAATTATTGCCGGCGAAAAAGATAATGTTACG
>CAYPZY010000145.1:0-7219 GCA_964415155.1 uncultured Bdellovibrionales bacterium | reverse complement strand
GGTAGGGAGTTGAAAGTGGAAAGTTGGGAAAGTAGAAAGTAGGGGGTAGAAGGTGGGAAGGTAGATAGTAGATAGTAGATAGTAGATGGTAGATGGACGTCGGGTGAGAGCATGGTGATTTCCCTTAGTGGAGAAAATTCAAAATGCAGTTCCACGCAAAGACCGCAAAGGTGAGCGCAGAGGTCGCCAGGGCACGAAACCTCCATCTACCATCTACCACTTACCGTCCTACCCTCTGCGTCCTTCGCGCATTCCTCTGCGGCCTTTGCGTGGAACTGAATTTAGATGCACTCATTTAACCACGGAGCCACAGAGGGTAGGAGAATGCAGCCTGGAGCAAAGTGCACCGATTGTTCGAGTGTGCGCTGGAGCATGCGCGCCAGGGCGCGGAGGTCCCCAAGATTTTGAAAGGATCAAAGACGGTGCATTGAAAGGGCACGAAACCTCCATCTACCATCTACCACTTACCGTCCGACCACTCCGCGTCCTTAGCGCATTCCTCTGCGGCCTTTGAGTGGAACTGCATTGAAGAGTTTAAAAGTAGAAAGTAGAAGGTGAGAGAGTAGAAAGTAGAAGGTGAAAAAGTAGAAAGTACCATCCACCATCCACCATCCACTTTCCTCACCTTCTACTTTCCACACTTTCCACTTTCCGCACTTTCCCACCCTCCACTTTCCCCACCCCTACTTCCCGCCGCCCAGCATTACGAGCTCATTCGCGTTGACTTCGGTGACGTAGCGTTTCTTGCCTTCTTTGGTTTCATAGACGCGGTGGGTGAGGCGGCCTTCGATGGCGACTTCGCTGCCTTTGCGGAGGTATCTGCCGGCGATGTCGGCGAGTTTGCCCCAGATGATGATGTTGTGCCACTGGGTGTCTTCGACTTTTTCGCCGTTGTTTTTGCGGAAGATTTCCGTGGTGGCGACGGAGAACGCCACGCGGGTGCCGGAGTTGAACGATTTCGTTTCCGGGTCTTTGCCGACGCGGCCGATGAGAGAGACGCTGTTTCTGAGATTTTGCATGATTGAAAAATAGTTTGGTGAGTTACTCTTTTTTGCCGCCGATGAGGACGAGGTCGTTGACGTTGATTTCCGTGATGTAGCGTTTTTCGCCCTCTTTTGTTTGGTAGTCGCGGTGTGTGAGTTTGCCTTCGACGGCGACCTCGCTGCCTTTGTGGAGGTATTTGCCGGCGACTTCCGCGAGTTTGCCCCAGACAACGACATTGTGCCACTGGGTGTCTTCGACTTTTTCGCCGTTGTTGTTTTTGTAGGTGTCGTTGGTGGCGATGGAGAACGACGCTTTCATTTTGTCGCCGAAGGTTTTGACATCGGGATCCTGGCCGAGGCGGCCGATGAGCTGGACACTGTTGCGCATGCTTTGCATAGCGGTAAGAATTAGTTTGTTGAACATAAGTTTTGTGTTTGCTGGCGGGACTATGGTGGGTCCATCATCGCCAACGGTGCAAAAGTGTAGTGCACTCCGGCCGCTAGTCGGATGATAATCAGTTACTGTCGTTTGTAGCCGTTTGTAATCGGCTATGCTGCGAAATCAGTACTGCCAGGCCTGTTTACGAAAATTTGCAGGAAGGGAGAATTTTCTATATTAGAGAGGGGGAGGGGAGAAAATTTTGGAAGATGGAATAGGGATATAAACGCAATTGAACGTATACGGACTATGGTGAAAAGATTTGTCTTTTCATCTACTACCTTTGCAGGACGAGAAGGACAACCAAAATAAAAGCTTGAACAATTTGCAATTCCTCTTTCATCAATATCCGAGCAAAAACGCATTGTATCGGAATTAGAAGAGCAATTAGGCGAACCAAACAGTTAAAGGAAGACATCATCGCGAACCAAGAAGCTACCGAGCGATTACTAAAAGCCTTATTGCATCAAGCAATTGAAGTAAATGAGTTGGAAGAAGTATGATTTTATTATTAACCTAAATATCAAAGATATGTGAGCAGTTGAAGAGCCGAAGTATGCGTTTTACGGTATAGACGAAAGTCTTGTTATGCTCAACTTGAAAAACGGTTGAGGAGAAGGTATTTCAGAAATGCAAGTGCTGGATGAACTTGTTTCATCTGGGCACGCAGCAATTATCTGTCCAATTAGCTTAAACGCTAAGAGGATTACCTTGTGGATTGAATGTTTCATTAAGTTCTTAATTGAATTTAGTACGAAATATACGATTTCAATTTCGCTACCCAGCTTGAGTCGGAGCGGCACTTCGGTGTCGAAAAGGCATGCATACTTCACGAGTTAGTTCGCTAATTCTAAAAGCAAATAGCTTCGCATGGGACTTCACTGCTCACTCTTTATCATGAAAAAATCAAAAGAAAAAGATTGGTTTAAACTTAAGAGGTATCCACACATAGGATTACCTCTAAATCCTGGTGACCGTCATAAATGGATTGAAAAATACGTTACAAACCCGTATACAGTTGCGAGCCATTCATTTTTACCCTTCATACATAAGACATACCGTGTAAGAAAGTTCAGAAGAGAATACATGCCTGAAAATGGTACGCTAAATGAAGCATATAAAAAGGAAAACAAGGTTCTGCGTAAAGTTGGTGACAAAAAAAGAGAGTTATTTTATTCAAGTCAGTTAGACTCGTTAATCTATAATTATTACGCTAAACTACTTGGCGAGCACTATGAGACTAAAATCAAAGACAAAGAATTCAATCTGAACGAAGTTGTGAGTGCTTATAGGTCAATTCCAATAGTTTATGGGATTGATGGAGGTTCAAACAAGTGCAATATTGATTTTGCCAATGATGTTTTCAAGTATATACTAAATTACAAAGAGACTGAATTTGTTGTAATTACTTTTGACATAACAAGCTTCTTTGATAATCTCAATCATAAACTTCTCGGGCAAGCTTGGGTCGAAGTGTTAGGCGAAACCAAACTACCAAAAGACCACCTCAATGTATTTAGGAATATAACCCGATTTAGCTACGTTGATATAGTAGATATCTTTGAAGAGTTTAAGAACAAAATCTATACTCGAAAAATTAACAAGTTTGGGAAACCATTACCTATCAAACAAAAGAGAGTTGGCAAGATTGGCTTTTTAAGAAACCAAAATGCAGTGGCATTTTGTACTAAAGATGAGTTCTTAAAGATTAAGGGAAAGTTATTGCAACCATCCAAAACTAAAAAAATGAAAAATGGTTCGATAGTGTACAGAGATTTTGGCATTCCACAAGGCTCACCTATTAGTTCTGTGTTAGCCAATATATATTTACTTCACTTTGATAAAACACTTAATGACTTCATAACTAATAATGGCGGTATTTATAGAAGATACTCGGATGATATAGTATTTGTATGTCCGCTAAAATTGAAAGATGATTTGATTTCAATTGTTCAAAGGGAAATAGCTTCCTTCAAGTTGGAAATCCAGTCTTCGAAGACTCAAATATTTCATTTCAAAAGAGAACGCGAGAAATTAGTTTGCGGACAAGAATTCCAATCAGTAATAAATTGGAATAAACATCTTATCTATTTAGGCTTTGAGTTTGATGGTGATTCCGTTTTACTGAAATCTGCCAGCCTTTCTGGGTACTATAGAAAAATGAAAAAATATGTCCGTAGAGCAAAGCATTACGCTAATAAGTTACATTCTAAAAGTAGAGGTGAAATTTTCAAGGCTAGAATCTTTAAAAAGTTCTCTTACAAAGGCGCTAAGCGGATAAGAAAACGAGTTTGGCTAAAGGCAGAGAACCGATTTCAGAATACAGACTCTTACAACTGGGGTAATTTTTTGACCTATGCATTCAAGGCATCTAAGCGAATGGTTAATAATAAAATTAAAAGTCAGACTAGTAGGCACTGGAATATTCTGAATGATTTAATTAAGTCGCAGAGTTATTCAAAAGGCTTGAATAGGCCTTAAAAGCGTTAGTTTTGTATTGTGTTTTACAGACTGACCTCCTCCAATTTTTTATTACCGAGCTAAAATGGAAACTCGGGTTTCTTTTTTCACAGCGGCTTCGAATACAATCCGGAGTCACGTTATCGATAGAACTGTGAGTCCGAAAGGAGTTCTTTTCGCTGATCTGAATTTTCAGGGGAACTTTTAGCTACACATCTGGTTGTGACGGATATGTCAGGTAGTGCTTTATTCGCTACATTTATCACCCTATCCGCACCCCGTTTTTATTATGCGCCAACCCATTAGCTACCTCTTCCTTTGTGTGACATTGATTTCCTGCGCCGGCGGGCAGAAGAACCGTCTGGAACTCCTCGATCGCTACATGCAGGGACAGGTGCAGCATAACCGGTTTAATGGCAATATACTAGTGGCCGAGGGTGGCAAAATCATCTTTCAGAAGTCCTATGGTGTGCGTGACTTCAGATCGGGCCAGCCTCTCAACGACAGCTCGGTATTTATGCTCGCGTCTGCATCCAAACAATTCACTGCGGCGGGCATCCTCCTGCTGGAAAATCAGGGGAAGCTTGACGTGCAGGATTCACTGTCGAAGTATTTTCCGGAACTCCCTTACAAAGTGACGCTCCACCACTTGCTGACGCATACTTCCGGACTGCCGGATTATGAATTTGTTTTGGCACAGAAATGGAACAAGATAAACGTAGCCAACAACAACGATGTGATTGCCTTGCTGGCCAGCGAGAAGCTTCCGCTGAACTTCAGGCCCGGCACACGGTGGGAGTACAGCAACACCGGATATGTGCTGTTGGCGAGTGTCATTGAGAAAGTTTCCGGCGTCAACTACGCGGATTTTCTGACGGCCAGTATTTTTGCGCCGCTGGGGATGGCGCACACAGGGGTATTCAATCCACGGACCAGCCAGGCCGCTCTGGAGAACTATGCGTTCGGCTTTGTGCGGTCGGGTGACAGTTATGTTCTGCCTGATTCCCTGCCGGCCTATGATTTTGTTCGGTACGAAGCTGGCGTGGTAGGTGACGGATCACTGAGCTCCACCACGGGCGATCTGTATAGGTGGGACCGGGCACTGGAGGACAAGACCTTGCTTGCCGCAGGCGTCATTGAAAAGATGACTGCTCCGCATGCTTTGTCGGATACCACTGCCAACGTATCGTACGGGTACGGTTTTTTTGTCGGGCTGAATCAGCTGGGGTCGTATGTGAGTCACCCAGGTTATTGGCCAGGTTACGAGACCAGTTTTGCTAAATACAAAGAGGGAGACAGGACGATCGTAGTGTTGTCGAACAATGAAGTCCCGGCGCGGTTCATTCAGGCGGGCCTTGCGAATCTTCTCTTTGGACGGCCGGTGGAGCTGCCCTATGCGCATAAGGTTGTTCCTGCGGACAGCCTGGCGCTCAATGCGTTTGCAGGCACATTTACTTTCAATGGCTGGTTTTTTGAGCTCGTTCCCAGGGGCGACACCGTGTTCCAGTCCTTCGGCCCGGGCTATGGGCGCGTCTATCTGCCCGAGTCAGACATGCGCGTGTTTCCCATCGACGGCCAGGACATCCTCTTCGAGATCGAAAAGACCAATGCCGAAGTGAAGCACTACGTAGTGGTGCATGGGGTGCGGGAGGAGATGAAGGAGATCGCGAAGAAGGATCAATCGGCGAGGCAGTAGCTCCATCATCGCCAACGGTGCAAAAGGTGTAGGGCCGTCCGGCCGTTAGTCGGATGATAATCAGTTACTGTCGTTTGTAGCCGTCTGCAATCGGCTATGCTGCGAAATCAATGTGCGCCAAGTGGGTTTTGAAAATTTGCGGGTAAGGGAAATTTTCTATATTAGAGAGGGGAGGGGAGGAATTTCGGGGAGTGCAAAATTATATACATGCAATTGCGTGTACAGGCGTTGGCAGTCATTTCCTCCGACAGAATAGCATACTTTAAAAAATAAACCCAATGGCAGCAGAAATCCCATATATGTCAGCACCGGGATCGATTACTAAGATCCTTGAAAAAATTAAAGAAGCAGCAACACCCGAATCGTTTAGCCAGGACTTTTTGAGCACGAAACTCGGGTTTAATGGAGGCAATTACCTGACTTTCATTTCATGGGCGAAGAAATGTGGGTTGTTGAATAGCGATGGAAGCCCTACTCAGCTCTACAAACAGTTTAGAAACCCGGCCACTTCGGCCCATAGTTTGGGGAAGGCTCTACGTGCTGGCTATGCCGAGTTATATTCAAGGAACGAATACTGTCACGATCTCGATAAAAAAGGATTTAAAGGACTCGTGATGGAGGCAACTGGTGAAGCACATGATTCAGCAAAAGTGGATAGAATTGTTAGTACATTCTTTAATGCAAAATCGCTTGCTGCATTTGACGGAGCTCCAGAGGTTAAGAAAGAAGAGTATAAAGATGACGGTAAGTCGAATAAAGATGAAACTCAAGTTTCAACACAAAGTCATTCTCGTAGTAAGACATCAATTGGGCTGAACTATACAATCAATCTCGTACTTCCTAAAACAGATGACCCCGCGATTTATAATGCGATTTTTAAATCTCTAAAAGAAAATTTATTAGATGACTAAGCCGGACATCGAATCGAAAATTAAGTTGTTTGCATTAGCAAACTCCTTGACTGAAAATGCGCTCGATAGTGTAGAAAAGGAGCATCTTGTCGACCTTGGAAGAAAGGAACCTGTTCAAACAAAGCGCAGGGAATATTATTTGCAATTTGATTCAAAGTTCAGACAGGAGGCGCAAGTCATGGCAGAACATTATGAGGTATTTTATTGCCTTGAGCGTTCTATACGAAGTTTGGTAGTACAATTAATGTTTGAAAAATATGGTGATGACTGGTGGAACACCAATGTTGAAGAGGAAATAAGAAAGAACGTGGAAAAAAATATTCAAAGAGAAGAGGACTCAGGTTTTACAATCCGGTCGGAGGAGAAAATTGATTATACAACTTTCGGAGAATTAACTCAAATGGTAACAAAGAACTGGTCTGCATTTGAAAATTTATTTAAACGTGGACAGCGTGCCTTTCAAAGAATCACGAATAATCTAAATCAATTAAGAGGACCCATTGCTCACTGCTGCCCATTGGCTGACGATGAAGTAGTGCGTTTAGAGCTAACCGTTAAGGATTGGTTTAGACTTATGGAATAGGAAACGACTGCCAACAAAAGCTATAAGTCATGGCGGCACTTTGGATGATTAATTGTTTTATTTCTCGGTGTGCTGCCCCTCCCCCCCCCCCCTCATTTTCCTATCTTTTTCTCTAGAATAAGCTCACTGCTAATCTATGCCTTTCGT
>CAYPZY010000144.1:0-7225 GCA_964415155.1 uncultured Bdellovibrionales bacterium | reverse complement strand
TATAATATCGAATCCTATCAAGCCACCACCATCGCTTACTGTTATGGAAGCGAGGTAAAGTGGAGTGCTAAAGACAAATGGTACTGGGGAGCTACTGCGAAAGCCGTTTATCGAGGGTATTATTCAGATAACGTGGCAGCGGCCGATTTGGCGATCAGTAATGAATTATTTAAAAAAGACAAAGCCAAAGAAGGTTTGGGAATTGATTTAGATTTGGGTTTACTTTATGAGCCACAATTTGAAAGTGGACTTCTTAGCACGTTGGCTCCAACGTTTAGTTTTGTTATTCGCAATTTGGCCGATTTGGGATACAAACAAAATATGCATTTGCTAAACCAAGGGTCGACTGAGCCGCCTAAATCGGAAAGACGATTTGACATTGGTTCAAAATGGCAACTCCCACAGTTCTGGAAAATATTTACAGTGCGAGCGATGGTCGATCTTAAGGATATGGGACACAGTAAATGGAATTATATGAAAGGGCTGCATATTGGCGCCGAGTTTGATTGGAATATTGCAAGTTGGTGGCGCGGTGGTTGGCGAGTTGGTGTAAATCAAGGCTATTTAACAGCGGGATTTACAGGAAAATTTTTGGCATTTATGTTGGACTTAACAACCTGGGGAGAAGAGGTCGGAACCATCGACTCCCGTCAAGAAAATCGCCGCTACATGTTCACGGCGAGTATCGATTTTTAATTTTGTAGTTGAGCTAAAAGCGCTGCTCCAATGGCAGCGGCATTACCTGGGTTAGAAGCGATTGCGGCGTTAACAGCGTCGCAAACCTTTTTCTGAGCATCTGATGGATTCACACATTCCGTTGAAGCTAAATTCGTTACCACATTACCGATTACAGCGTTATTCGTAGGATTTGGATTTGAAATAGCATCTGCTAAAGCCGCGTCGATTTGGGCTTGGCTGGGAGTACCGCCAGCTGCGATGGTGGAGATAACGCTACCACCGTTTGCAGAGCCAATCATCGTTCCCATTTGTGCAGCGCTAGCGAAAAATAAGAAGCTTGAAGAACCAGATTTTGAACAGTCATCATAGGCCTGGGTAGCAGCCGCTGAACTACCGAAAGCGACAATTCCCATCAGTGTAAGTGCGGGATCGGTTCCGCCAGATTTGTCCTGCATCTGACCAACGGCCGAGATGATTCGCGCTGAGGTCAAACCACCAGCAATAAAGTCGGCAGCGCAACGAATGGCGTAAGAATCAGTTGATGTCAGCCCAGTAATAAAGGATGTGCAATTAGATGCGGTTGAGGGGATAGCGTTATCCAAACAGGCCTGTGCCTGGGCGATTTTGTTATCTTCTTCCGTCTCACATGCAATGTTCGTAAAAATCAAAGGCAGGATAAGTAATAGACATAAACGTTTCATGGTCACTCCTCAATGATGTTGTCTGAAATCACTTTACGGAAGTTATTGAATAGGACTTGCTAGGACCATAGACGAGATATCAGACAACGGTCGACTTACCTACTAATTATACCATAATCCAGATTTAAGAGAGCGTCTCAAAATGTGGCTCGTGAAGTCCGATATTGAGACGTGAGGAACTCTATGAAATACATCGCAGCCAAGTTGTGGTTAATTTTGTTTTTACTTCTTAATAGTAAGAGCGTATTCGCACGAGAAGTTTACGAGTTTTACAATGGTATTCGGCAAATGTCGATGGGTGGTGTTTCGATCGCTGTGGTGAATGATGAAACAGCGTTACTCGCAAATCCTGCCGGCCTAGGAAAATTGCGTGATACTTTTACGACCTTAATTGATCCAGAAGTAGACTATGGACAACTTAACTCATCAATAGCTCCCGGCACTTCAATTACCGAGACGCTCACAATGCAAGGTTTGATCGATCTTTTACGGTCAGCCAAAGACACGCATTTTCATTTACGCACGCAAATCTTTCCGTCATTTGTTTTGACCAATTTCGGTGTTGGTTTTTTTGCGAAGTATGCCACCGATGCAGAAATGGCCTCGGGCTCACCCGATACGTTGCATTTTGACTATGTCAACGACATCGCATTTGTCATGGGTTATTGCTTTCGCATTTGGGATGGTCGCATAAAATTTGGATTCAACGTTAAGTACGTGAACCGTTTAGAAATCAGAGATCAAGACCCTGCAATTCCCTCGACCGTTACCGGTGCCGCCATTAAAGACTATGCCAGTGAGGGCGGAGGAATTTCATCAGACGGCGGTGTGATCTTCACTTTACCTTGGACACTCTTACCAACGCTAGCAGTGATGGTTCACGATATTGGAAATACAGCCTTCAACGCAGCAAGCGGACTGGTTTATAACGTGGCATCCACTCAGCCAGATATTGTTCCGCAAACAATTGATGCCGCATTTGCTTTGTTTCCTATAGTTGGAAACCGCACGCGTGTTACTTTCAGCGGTGAATATCGTGACGTTACGAACGTGTTAGAGGAAACAGACACCTCGCGAAAAATGCACGTGGGAATGGAGTTTAACTTCTCCGACATGTTCTTTTTTCGTTTAGGGATGAACCAGCGTTACTGGACTGCGGGTGTTGAATTTGCTTATGATCGCTTTCAGTTTCAACTTGGTAGTTATGGAGAAGATATTGGAACATCGTCTGCAAATCGTGAGGACAGACGTTATTCCGCTAAGTTTGCTTATCGCTTTTAGGTTTGGTGATGAAGAGAAAATGTTTTAGGGTTGTCATTTTAACTGTTTTGGGATTTGCACTGTCTGGCGCCAGTGGCTGTCCTAATCAATTTTCTAATTTCACAGATTACACGACCGAAGATGCGCTCTACACTCAGGCGCAACTTTACTTAAACTCTCGTGACTACGACAACGCGATTACTACGCTTAACAAACTTTCTTCGGGGTATCGCGCGAAAAGACATGTACGATTTGTTGCCGCCTCTGCCTATGCGGGTAAATGCGGTCTTAGTATTTTCTCGTTGATTGAGTCATTGGGAAATTTGGGTTCGCAAAGGTTGTTTCCATTTACGCTTTCGACTTTTAAACAACTGACCGTAACGAATGCTCAAGCTTGTCGAAGTGCCGAGAGTGAGATTCGCTCGGTCTCTGATAATCCAAGCGTTAGGACAACGGATGAAAATTTACTGTTGGTCTTAAGTAGTTTGGTCAAAATTGGGGCCATCTTTGCGGCGACGATTGATGACGATGACGATGGAACCTTAGACGCCGCTCACAATGGAACCGATCATTGTCATGCCACCAATATGCTGACGGATTCTGAGGTAGATGAGCTTATTACCGGTATGAGTAACATCATTTCTGGACTGGAAAATATTGGACCGGCGGTGGATCCTTCACAACTTTCGGTTTTGGGAGATGCTTGTGAGGCCATTCCAGCGCCGTATGAAGCTTATCGACCATGTGGGACACCAGATGCTTCGTCAATAACAGCTGAACAACGTAAAGGGATGAGAACACTTTTTGGAACCAATACTGGTATTGGTTTAGGAAACTGTTCGGGAGATATAGCAACATGCGGATGCTTTCCATAATTTTTATTGCGACATTAAGTTTTGTCTCGGCGGCGTACGGTCAGAGACTTGTTGAAAACTATATTTCGGTGCGTGGTGCAGCCATGGGTAACGCCTATAGCGCCGTTGTTGATGATATGGACGCGATATTTTATAATCCTGCCGCGCTTATGCGCTCGTCGGGATTGCACTGGGATATTTTAAATTTGCAGTTTGGAATTGGTAACTTTGAAGCCATTCAGAAATTTCAAAATTTAGGTGGAGATTTTCAACAGACCATCAACGATCTTTCCAACGAGAATTTTAGTTTGAATCTTGGCGGAAAAACCGGGTTGCAACTTGGTGGTTTTGCTTTTTACGTTTACGAAAATATGAATCTAGGTGTTGGAACAAGTAATCCAGTCAGCCCGCAATTCGATATCAGCTACATCAATGACATTGGTTATGGAATGTCATTTGCCTTTCCAATTATTCCAAGCATTATGGCGATGGGAGTCAGTACTAAGTATATTCGCCGCAATGGCAATAGATTTTCTGTGAGCGCCTCCACTCTTGGCTCCTCAGATATGGATTATTTACGTTCTCTTTGGGATTTAAACGGTACTGGCTATGGCTTGGATACCGGTTTGCTATTTCGCATACCTGGACCGATCAGTCCAACGATCTCGCTGGCTTGGAAAAATATTGGCGGCACAACTTTTAAGGCGACAACTTCAGGAAATACCGCCCCACCTGCGGATGGTGACGAGATCAGTGTTGGCGCTGCCCTCAATATCAACGCACTTTTAATTTCTTTTGTCCCAAGTATAGAGCTAAAGCATGTTGGTGATAGCTCTGTTCCTTTCGGAAAAAAACTGCATGCGGGTTTTGAGTTAAATTTTTTAAATCTCGCCATTCGCGGCGGGCTTAATCAAGGTTACTGGGCAGCGGGAATTGGTTTGGGACTTGGCCCTTTGGACATTGATATTGCAAGCTATGGTGTTGAGCTTGGAAGTTCGCCAGGTCAAATCGAAGATCGCCGTTATATGATACAAATAGATATGGGTTTAGGTATGGACTTCGGCGGCGGCGGTAGTAGTGGCTTTAGTTCCAGCAGTGGCGGCGGTGACGAAAAAGGCGCCCAAAACCGTGTGCAGCGTCGATTAAAAAAACGCAGATAAATTTAATCATCGATGCTATATTCGCTCGGTGATAAAATTTCATGCAATCTCAAGCCCAAAAGATAAGCATGCGCTTTTGGATAAAGTTAATCCTAAAAAGCAGACCTGGATTGTTGCGGATCTGGTGGCCAAGAAATCCATTCAAACGAGGCTCCTGGCGAGACAGCCATTAATTGAGGAAGATTCGTGTTTGCGTGTCAGTGATCTCTGGCATAAGTGGATCAAATACTCTCGTCCTGACTTACAAGTTGTTTCACCGGGTCTGATCAAAACTGTTGTTAAAGAAAAATTAAAATCCAGTCAGTTTAATTGGGCAAAAACCCCCGGCGCTGCTGAAAATATTTTGGCTTACATGCGCGAGCTGATGCCTATTATCAGCCATCCTGATCACCGCGAGATCATGCAAGAGTGGTTAGAAAGAAATCCCGCCGCCTTTGTGCGCTGGGGACTCTGGTATCACGAGTCGTCTCGACTTTGGGATGAACTACAAGAGGTGGGGATCGTTAGTCGCGAATGGGTTAGTGGTCTTCTGCTCAACGAGCAAAATTTTTCACAATTTTGGAATCGTGAGCTGATTTTTGATCTCGGCACAGAGATTCTTTCGCCGGAAACGGAACTGATAAAAAATATCGCGACGACCATCGCCACCACTGTCATTGTTCCGGCGCCAAAGTGGTCAGGGGAATATCAACAGCTGTTAGCGCCTTATTTTTCACTTGGTTTTGATCGTGAAAACGAATCGACCAATTGGCAAGTTAACGCGGGTTCCTTTCGCCGTTTCCCCAGCGCTTTGGCGGAAGTGAAAGATGCTGTTGGGATGGTACGCCAGTGGCTAGATCAAGGCGCCAAGTTAGGCGACATCGCTATCTTGGCTCCGAATATTAAATCCTATTGGCCTGTACTCTGTGAGTTTTTAAAAGCCGAAGGCATTCCGGCACGCCGACAAGATGCTGGAGTTTTGTCACAACAACCCCAGCTTTCACAGTGGTTATCAAGATTAAAGATTCAATTTGCTAGATTTAGTTACGGCGATTTGGAAATGGATATTTTCCAAGAGACAAGTCACTTATCTTCTCAAATAAAATTCGACGAATTCGCCCGATTGTATTCGAATCTCTATACTCCTTCTGATCTGGCTCGGCATCGTCTTGTAAAAGATCACTATCAGACAAACTTACCAAAAGGCGAATGCTCCCGAGATGAATTTGTCGCAACAGCTACTAAGTATTGGGAAAAAAGCTGGTCGCTCGAGCCCCTAGAAAAACTTTTGCAGTCGGTGTTTGCTGATGTCCCAGAAGAAGTGCTGCTGCCGGCTGCCACCTGGCTTGACTACATTGTTGAGCAGGCGAGGCATTTGGATCTTAAAGAAGATAATTTTTCTGTAACAGGTATATTTTGCGAAAATCTGGTTTCGGCAGAATATTTGCCGGTTCAGCATACCTACATACTGGGATTGGCGGACTCTGAATTTCGCAAACCAAAGCGAACCAGTATCATTGACGAAGATGTTTTTATGTTGAGACAGCACGTCGGTTTTAATTTAGAAAGTCAGGATCGTTCGGCCCTTGAGTTTACGGCAAAATGGTTATTGCAAGAGCCGAAAAAAAATCTCGTATTGAGCTTTGCCGCGAGTGATTTTGAAGGGGCGGTGCAAGCACCCGCTCTCGTTTGGTTACAAGGCAATTTAGAGCATGGTGGTGATGAGGAATTTGCGCAGCCTGCGATTACTCGTTGGGATGAACTTCAACAAGCAGATATGGTTGCCCTCGATGGTTGGCGGAAGTGGAGTCCCGGCCACGCGCAGCAAGTAGCGAATGCAGTTAATGCTGATATGGGCTTGGGAGCCGCACAAAATATCGAAGGTATTACCAATCTAAAACTTTCAGCGTCTTCGCTTCAACGCTACCATGATTGTCCTTATAAATTTTTCGCACAGGACACTTTGTATCTTAAGGATTTACCGGCTGTCGATTTTGATTTGGGTAATATGGATAAAGGTAGTCTACTGCATGCACTCGCCGAACAAATCACAACTTTTCCTTTTCCATGGAATTTTTCGGATGCCGATTTAGAGAAAATATTTTCTGAAGTTCTTGAAAAACTTCAATTAACCGTTGTCGATGAGGATCTGTGGCGGTCTCAGAAAAAAAATCTAAAAACCTTTTTGCATAGGTTTATAGAAATGGAATCAAGTTTCCGCCTTAAATTTCCCGAGACAAAAACAGTCGGTGGTGAAATCAGTTTTAACGGATTCATCAATCCACAAACTGGCGAGTTAGGACCATTTGCTGGTGATACCAATTCATCGGTTGTGGTCCGCGGAAGAATTGATCGGGTCGATGAGGATGCTAGCGGTCAGGTAGCTGTCATCGATTACAAGTCTTCGAGTGGAAGTTTAAGTGCCTATAAATCTTGGATCGAAAAAGGTCAGTTTCAACCTTTGCTTTACACGCTGGCCGTTGAAGCGGGGCTCACTGAGCTCGGTCCCCGCGAAGTTATTTCTGCCCAGTACTACAGTTTGAAAGACGGCAATCGTGATCGATCTATTTTCTTGAAGGAATTTGCTAGCACC
>CAYPZY010000143.1:0-7249 GCA_964415155.1 uncultured Bdellovibrionales bacterium | reverse complement strand
CACTCCTTTTGGGTGAACGAATAACAACGGCCAAAATACTCGGTGCGAGCACAAAAATTATCGGGTAATTTTTTTTTCATGAACGCCTGCCATTCACCTCGTGAAACGTAGGACGGGAATAGTTCAGATGCCCTTTTAGAGACTTTTGATTGAGCTGTGTTCGACGGGTTTGCAACCACCGCTGAAAGAAACAGTACGCTGGTCACAAGAAGTCTTTTGTTCATAGTTTATGTATCGGCATAATCCGCCTCAAATTAAGACTTTTCCTTATATTTTCTGGACTATAGTTATACGTGATTTGAATGTCTCATTTTGAGAGTGTGAAGCTCGCTCTACGTCCAGCGGCTATCAAATATGTGGTTTGACCTTATTTTTCTATGCGTGGATAATTTCCAAAGAAGGAGAACACTATGATCAAAAAGATTTTACTCGTCCCGTCGCTCGCCATACTACTTTATGCGAACATAGCCACAGCCGTTCCCTTTGCGGTCGATTTTAATAGCGCGTTTTTTACTGACACCGTTACTGCAGCTGGTTCATCAGACTACAACGTGAGTCGTTTTGCCACAGATGCCGCTATAGGCTTAAGTCTAGCTCAAGACGAATCGCTTTTTATTGGTGCGTCACTTTTTTCTGGTAGCTCTTCGCAAGGCGATACAACCAAGACGACATGGAAAACAACGGACTATGGTTTAAGGATTATCTGGTTCATTGATCGCATTAAGCAGTGGGGATTGGGATTTACCTACAATCTGGCAGCGACTGGAACTTACGAAAATGCAGGGACCACAGAATATTGGAAGGGCAGCAGCTATAAATTTGACTTTGGCTTTACGCCGGTCCTGTTTCACAAACTTTATTTTGGCCTTCGCATCAATTATTACATGGCCCAATACAATCAAAGTTCCAGCGATAACAGCACTTTTGTTTCTGAATCTAATAGCAAATCTTTTGTTTATCCTTCAATCTATTTAGGATTTAGATATTAAATTTGATTTGTTGAGTAAGATGTTTTAAAAATTTTTTGAGGTGTAGTGTGGATACAAACGAGAATTTAGTAGGGCAGATGTTTCCTGAGATCATGATGCTACCAATTTCTACGGGCGGCAAAATCAGTTTTCCAAAGGATATTAAAGGTCAGTGGACGTTGCTTTATTTTTACCCTAAAGATGATACTCCGGGTTGCACTAAACAAGCTTGTTCTTATCGTGACAGAATGGCCGATTTTAAGAAATTAGGGGTTCGTGTTTTGGGTATTAGTTCCGATGCCATGGGTTCGCACCAACAATTCATTGAAAAATACAATCTAAATTTCCCTCTAGTCACTGACCTACATAACATCGTAGGTACCGCTTTAGGAAGTTACGGGGACCAAGAGTGGAACGGCAAAAAGTTTAAAGGAACATCACGCGACACTTTTTTGATTAGCCCCGAAGGTGAAATCAGAAAGGTTTGGCGTAAAGTTAATCCTGAAAGCACTGTAGAGGAAACTCGCAAGTATATTGAGGAACAGGTTTAGCGGACTCGTTACGATCTTGTATTGGGAGATTGACCTGTTTCAGCAAATCTATCTTTTTACTTTGCGAGCTGAGCATTTTGACAATGCTTTGGGCGCCCCAAGGTAATACCTAAATTTGTCGGCAACAAAACAGGCCGGCAGATGCAGACCTAAGAAGTAATATGAAACTCAATATTAGGATTATTTTTTTCGAGCCAGCGAAGGTCCCACTCTTCGTTTAGCAAAATGACTGGCTGTTCGTAAATGTCGTGGTAAATTTTAATATTGCCCTGAAGATTTTTGCCTTCGGGTTTGCCGTCTTGGGTTTTGGGCCAGCGAGCTAAACCGTAGGGAAGACGCTCGAGAGTGGCGCTTAGTCCATATTCGTCATTCAACCGAAAAAGTAAAACATCGAACTGAAGAACACCGACGACGCCTAAGATAGGATCTTGTTTGCCGACATGGGGATCAAAAAAGTATTGAATGGTTCCTTCATCCACTAACTGCTGAATTCCCTTTTCAAGTTGCTTTCTTTTAAGAGCGTCTTTGACATTCACCCTTGCGAAATGTTCGGGCGAGAAGCGAGGAATACCTTGAAACCTGATCTTTTTGCCGTTGGTGATAGTATCACCGATTTGGAAATTTCCGCTGTCATTGATACCCACGATGTCACCAGCGTAGGCTTCTTCTACCGTTTCTCTTTCGGCTGCCATGAATTGGTTGGCATAAGTGAGACGCAATTCACGCTCAGACCGCATGTTTAAAACTTTCATTCCACGCTCGAAACGACCAGAGCAGATGCGAACGAAAGAAACTCTATCGCGATGTTTTTTATCCATATTGGCTTGGATCTTAAAGATAAAACCGGTGAAGTCTTTATCGGTGGGTTGCACTGGTTGAGTGAGAGTCTGATAAGGTTGCGGGTTCGGTGCGTGTTGGGCGAACAAATTTAAAAATAAATCCACGCCCCAGTTGTTCTTGGCGCTGCCAAAGGTCATCGGGCTTAAATCGCCTCGCAAAAACTTATCGCGATCAAAGGGGCCAAGAATTCCTTCAAGCAATTCCATTTCTTGCTGAAAATTTTCAAATAACTCTTCGCCAACGTAATCGCGAATCAAAGCGTCTTTAAAGGAAGTAAATTGAACAATTTTTGCGTCGGGATTGCCTTTTTCATAAAGGTAAAGTTTATTTTCAAGACGATGAAATAGCCCCTTAAAAAGACCACCGATGCCGATTGGCCACATGACGGGATAACAACTCATCTGCAGTGTTTCTTCGACGTCATCGATGAGTTCAATCGGGCTTTTACCTTCGCGATCCATTTTATTTGCGAAAGTAAATATCGGCATTTTGCGTTTACGACAGACCTCATAGAGTTTACGAGTTTGTGCCTCAACACCTTTGGCGGCGTCGATGAGCATTACGGCACAATCCGCAGCCATAAGGGTACGATAGGTGTCTTCACCGAAGTCTTTGTGACCGGGCGTATCCAAAAGGTTTACTCGCAGTCCATTGAAATCAAATTGCATCACGCTTGAAGTAATTGAAACTCCGCGCTCTTGTTCCATCTTCATCCAATCGGAAGTTGCGGCCTTAGTTCCGGCTTTTCCTTTGACTTCACCGGCTCTGTTGATCGCACCACAATTGAAAAGAATTTTTTCGGTAATTGTTGTTTTACCGGCATCAGGATGCGAAATAATAGCGAATGTTCTTCGCCGAAGAACCTCGTTTTCAAAAGTGCTCATAGGACTTTTTAACGTAAAAAAAGGTCGACCGTCAATACGATCTAACTGGCTTGAGATACTTTGTCGGGAGCTGTTGAGGCTTCGATTGTCGTGATTTTCATGAAATCGAGCTTATTTAATGATGGACTATAAAAAGTCACGCCAAAAGGAATTTTTTCGCTTGTTTTTACCACATTATAATGATGAAGGAGTTTGTAATACTCCTCACAGATTTTAGTTTGCAGGGTTTCTAAATTAATATTTTCGCCTTCAGCAACCAGGCAGAGTACCGTGTAGGATCCAACCAACTTATGGGTGCAACCGGGAAGAGATTCTGCTATAAAATCGCCAAAAGCTTTAACGAATTCATCAACTGTTAATAACCCTCTAGCCTGCAAATCCTTGTAGTAAGGAAGCAAGTCAAAGCTCACAGCAAAAAAATCGTTCGCATCAAAATATAAACGTTCTTTGAAATCGATGTATTTATGCATCAGGGTGCGGCTGTACACCGACACTTGTTTAGCTAAACGGAAATAAGTGTAATATACTGCTCCCAGAACGGAAACGAGCGCTAATGTCGAGAGTGTCGCCGCCGACCAAATGGTATGTACCTCTTTGAGTTGAGTGATAAACCAGGCTGTAAAGCAACAATAAGCCACAACGGAGCAGATGAGAAGTAAAGCGCGATTTACTGATAGCCCTAACTTTTGCAATTTATGATGTAGATGTTCGTGGTCACCCTTGAACATCGAGGCACCTGAGGTAATTCGGCGGATCATCGCCAAACAGGCATCGACTTCTGGAAATGCAAAAATAAAAAGTGGCACTAAAACATAGGATCGACCATCTGATGGGATTGTTAATTGCGAAGCAAGTGCCGCTGAAGTAAATCCTAAGAAGGTACTGCCGCCATCACCTAGGTAAATTCTTGCGGGGTTGAGATTGTAGAGCGCAAATCCCAAGCTCGCGCCGGTCAACGCCATTGCCGCTAAGCTGGCATCTGATCCCTTTGGTGTTAACAGCACCATAGTGACAGCTGCGATCGCAGTTGTCATCGAAGCTTCTCCGTCCATACCATCAATAAAATTGACAGCATTGATGATACCGATCATCCAAAAAGAAGTTAATAAAAACGCTGCTGTCCGCGAAGCACCAATCTGCTCCAGTAGTAAGTCGCCTTCTGGTGTAAGGCCAATCCATAGTACTACCGAAATAAGCTGGGCGATAAACTTAGGTTGTGAGGGGAGTTCCCAGATGTCGTCCACCATTCCAACTAAAAAAATTGGTAGCGCGCAAAGTGCAAGCCGCATTGTGAAGGTGGCATCAACCGCAAAAGAAGATGCGCAGAAGGCAATGAAAATAGCGACACCTCCAAGCAGCGGAGTGCGCTTTTGGTTTTTTCGACGAAAATCAATCTTAGAGAGAATTTGGAATTTCTTGGCAAAGAAAATAACAAGAGGGACAACAAGTGCCGTCACACCCATTGCGACCACAAAACAGACCACATATTTTGAAATATTCAATTCTGTCATCCCCACGTATCCTCTAACTATATCGACAATTTCTACAATGAGGTTAACCGTGACAGACCTTAAATTGCCTTTTTAAATTTCTGTTCAGAAGCTGCAATATACCAGCTAATAGCTTCCTTTAAACCGTCTGCAATTTTGTGAGAAGGGACATAGCCCAAAAGTTTGCTCGCTTTACTAATATTTGCCAAAGAGTGTTGGATGTCGCCCGCTCGGAAGTCTCGATAATTGGCTTTGTAAGCTTTGAGATGTTCATATTTTGGTTTAAGAAAAGAGCGAAGGTGTTCAAACAGTTGAGTTAAGCTGGTTTTATCTCCACAGGCAACATTGTAGACTTGATCAAAGGCCTGATGATCATTGCAAGTAGCGGCTAAGATGTTAGCTTGAACAGCGTTTTGAACGTAACAGAAGTCTCTACTAGTGCTGCCATCACCATTAATGAAGACAGGTTCGTTTTTTATCATTGATGATAGCCAAAGTGGTATCACAGCAGCGTAAGGACCATTGGGATCTTGACGAGGCCCAAAGACATTGAAGTAGCGAAGTCCAATGACTGGCAACTTATAGTTGACGTGAAATACGTGAGCGTAAAGTTCATCGACTCTCTTACTAACAGCATATGGCGACAGGCACTGACCGATTTTTTCCTCGACCTTAGGTAATTCTGGATGGTCGCCGTAAACAGAGCTCGAAGACGCGTAAACGAAGGACTTAACGCCCTTGTCTTTAGCAAAAGTAATCACATTTAAAAAGCCATTCACGTTATGGTCGTTGGTGGCTGCAGGATCTTTAATGGATCTGGGCACCGAACCAAGAGCTGCTTGATGGAGGACATAGTCCACATTCTGAAAAACTTTTTCACAGTCTTTTGGATTGCGAATGTCGCCTTTGAAGAAAGTAAAATTTTTCCAAACTTTATCTGGAACAGCTTTTTTAACCTCATCTAAATTTATCTGTGACCCGGTAATGAAGTTATCGATTCCTATTACTCTTTGGTTAAGTTTTAACAGCTGCTCCAAGAGGTGGGAACCGATGAAACCGGCGACACCTGTCACAAGCCAGGTTTTAGGTTGAAACTGAAGTTCCTGTTTTATCTTCTCAAATTTTGACATTTCTATTCCGTGACTAAGTTAGCTAGCTTTATAGTAATTTCCCGAAGCATTACCGTAGCCGTAACGATCAAAACCACTATCTACGAGATTCAGTACACCAACAATTGGATGGTTCTTCCCGGCATTTAAGCCTTCAATTGCTAACTGAACGTCTTCGCGGAAGGTAATTTCAAAAGCCGCTACCATCAGTATCAAATCACATTGAGGTGCAATGAGCGACGGATCGCAAGTTGCCAAAACTGGTGGTGAGTCAATGAAGATGTAATCATAGCGATCTTTCATCTTTTCGATGAAATTGCGCAGGGTTTGAGACTCGAGTACATCGGTCGGGTTTTCTATTCCGGGACGACATAACAAGACGTCAAAGAATTTGGAAACAGATATTATATAGTCTTCAAGATTTGTTTTTGTTGCGACGGCTGTTTCTATTCCTGGTACTTCCTTGAAGTCAGCGAAAGTGCGATTTACTGAAGAATTTCTTAAATCTAAGTCTATTAACAGCGTTTTAATTTCGCCCTTACCGAAAGAAGCGGCCAGGTTTGTTGAAATGAAAGTCTTTCCGCTTGATTCTGTCGGGCTGGTAATGAGAATTATTTTTCCTTTCTCATGAACAGGAAGTTTTTGCGAGACAAAGGCGCTTAACCGCAGTCGCATATAACGGAAAATGTCTGCCTCAGATGAGTTTGGTTTGTCGATTACAATAAGTTCGCTGGCGCGCTTTTCCTGAGTTAATCCCAGACTTTTTTGAATTTTCCCAAACTTAGGAACAAATCTATCTATCTGTCGTGATACGATATTAGGCGCCATATCCTGGACTTGCTTCAACATTTTTGGTGCAAGTGAGGTCATCTTCTCGGTAATGTTATCGAAGTTTTTGCCAAACATTCGGTCTAAGTTTTTTCCTAAGAAGGAAGCAATCGGTGCGTTAAGACCGGCGACTATTGGTACTTCACCTATGACAGTAATACCTTCATTCTGCAATTCTTTGAAATTTCTAACTGTATGGATGAATGTATTTTTCAAGATAAGAACAAGAAGCGCCAAGAACAATCCAACAACGCCAGATGCGATAAATCGAATCTTATTTGGTAAACCGATAGGCGCATTGGATGGCGCTGCAGGGCTTACTAGTTGTAGATCGTTGGTGATTCCGGCTTCCATAATCTCAACTTCTTGAAGTTTTTGTTGGAGACCCAAATAGAGTTCTGAACTGATCTGAATTTGTCGTTGTAAATCTTCGAACTCCAGGATGATGTCGGGAAGTTTGGCAATTTCCTTTTTGTCTACGTGAATAATTCCCTGTAAGTAGGACTCTTCGGTTTCGAGTTTCTTGCGTTCATCTCTTAAAGCAATCACGGATTTTTCGAGATTTTTGTAATATTCATT
>CAYPZY010000142.1:0-7292 GCA_964415155.1 uncultured Bdellovibrionales bacterium | reverse complement strand
TGTGCTTTGATTTTCTCTAAGATAGAGGCCTGCAGCGGCTCAACAATCGTTCCTTCGCTGATAAGAACTTGATTCTTTTTTACTGAAATGGTTACCGGTAAAACGCTTTCGCGTGCCTTCGCCCTTCGGGCATCGGTTTCAGTTTTGTTAAAAGTCAGGTTGGGTCTTAGCAAGGAATAAGAGAACTGTTTCAAGAGAAGCCTATCACGTTCATTAAGTTTATGAAGGCCAGGAATCGACTCAAGAGCGAACTGATCGCGGTTATTGAGGTCGAGGATGACTGTGGAAGGGATTGTGTATTCCTCAGTTGGACGGCCACGATGAATTAATTTAACAATGACTTTCTCTTGATCGGGATTGATGTATTTGTGAGGAGACTCGGCAATACGTTGTTCAGAAGACCATCTTTCCAGTGCTCGAATAATGAGATTTTCCAGTTCTATGGCAAATTGTTTCTCCGCCAACCACTCAAATATGCGCTGGGGAACTTCTGCATCGAGATTTTTTTCAAACTCCTCTTTGTAACGTAAATATTCCTTGCTTAGCTCATCGCGACTGCGATTTTTAAAACAATACATAACTTATTCGCGATGCGCCCGCACATCTAAAAAACTTCGGTAGATACGATTGGAAATACTTTCGAAGACATCAGGATCAAAATCAAAAACTGGAGGAACCGACATTTCTGCCTGTAGCCTTTTCGACTCGGTAGCTATATCGTCGGTCACATCCATGGAGATTGGCGATTTTATCGTCGTCTGGGAAACAGTTCCAACTTGCACATGGTAAGGAATGTCGAAAGAGAAAAACACTAAATAGGAAAGAGCGAGACAGCCTAAAAATAGAAGGGAGATGCGGCGAACTTGAAAGCGTGTTTCAAGAAAGTAGCCAATTTTTCCAAGAAGCGTTTTTTCGAATTCAAAGGCATTGACCCAATCCAAAAACTTCAAAGAAGGATCAGTCCAATTTGATCGTGTTTGTGGTCCGTCTTTTTTCCAGCCCTTGGTCTTATTCATTGATGTTCTCGGTTATAGCATTTTTTCGGCATTTGCCAGGAGATTCCTCAGTAATTTCCCAAATTTCTTTGATTCGCGAGGCATTTTCTAGCTTAAAGTAGTTTGTCTTGATAATGCGTTGCTTTAGAGATATCCAATATCTTGTTCAACAGATAGGACTTTAAACTAGACATGGTTAAGCCACCTAAAAATTTACGTCATTTTAGCTCTCTCGTAGAAGTTGTCAAAAGCTTACGCGGACCTAAAGGCTGTCCCTGGGATAAAGAGCAAACGGCAAAATCTCTTACGCCATTTATTATTGAAGAAGCCTATGAGCTGGTGGAGGCGATTGAGTCGGGTAAACAGGAGGAGATCGTCGAAGAGCTGGGTGATCTGTTACTGCAAGTCGTGTTACAGGCGCAGATCGCCAATGAAGAAAAAGATTTTTCAATCGATGATGTTGTGGAAGGTATCGGTAGTAAATTGGTGCGAAGGCATCCGCATGTTTTCAGTAACGTTAAAGTCAAAGATAGTGAAGAAGTTCTTTCTAATTGGGAAGACATCAAGCGCCAAGAGAAGAAAAGCAAGGGAGCTAAGGGCAAAGGCCCGGAAAAATTTAATTTCCCTAAATATTTACCGGCGCTTCAGACTTCCGGAAAAATTGGTGAGAAAACAAAGAAGTACAATTTCGACTGGCCAAATGCTCAGGCCGTTTTTGCCAAGGTACGCGAAGAATTTAATGAACTGGAGAATGCACTTAATTTCTCAAATTCAGATCATCAGCTAGAAGAGCTCGGCGATTTACTGTTTTCGCTTGCTCAGCTCGCCCGCCATTTGAAAATGGATCCCGAACAAACACTGCGTAAAACCAACAAGAAATTTGAAAAGCGCTTTTTTAAGATGAAAAAGTTGGCCGGCCAAATGGGAAAAGATCTGAAGAAATTGAAAACCGAGGAATTGGAAATCCTTTGGCAGGAAATCAAAACTCGCAAGTAAATTTATGAATTCAACGGTCGAAAAAGAATTTAGTGCTCTGGAAGGAATTTATCTCAATTCCGCTTACCTGGGGCCACTGCCGCGACGATCGTGTCTTGCTACTGAAAAACTCTTATCACGCCTAGCCAATCCGACATTTTGGCCATTTGAAGAGTGGCAAGAGTTACCAGAAAAAGTTCGTGCTAGCATTGCGCAAATTCTTGGTGTGCGGCCGGAAAGCATTGCTCATCATGGTTCAGTTTCTGAAATCGTCAGCCAGATTGCCTTGGGCTTTCCCTTTAAGACTGGTGACATCGTTGTCGGTCTGCAAGGGGAGTATCCCTCGGATGTTTTGGCATGGATGCTTCATCGTTCTCGTGGTTATGATTTTAAGTTTCTACAATTGGCAGATTTTTTTGATCCATCAACTTTGTCTAAGAAACTTCCCGCACGAACTCGCATCTTAAATCTTTCGCATGTCGCATTTCATTCTGGCGAGCGAATTGATTTACGACAAGTGGGTGAAGTGTTGCGTGAGCGGGGGATATTTTTTGTGGTCGATACCTCGCAGGCGTTAGGTGGTATATCTCTTCGCGCTGACGAAATAAAATGTATTGATGTTTTGATGTGTGCCACTTACAAGTGGCTACTCGGTCCCTACGGCCATGCTTTTGCCTACTATTCGGATTCCGCGCTTTCGTTATTGCCGCGTTTGCATGGCAAGCGAATTGTCGACACCAAATCGAATGCAAATATACATAAGAGTTTGACCGATTACACGTTAGAGATTCCTGACGGTGCCTTTAAGTTTGACCGCGGTCAAACCGCTAACGTTTTAGCAATGACGGCTTTGCTAGAGAGCCTTAGTCTTATTTCTGAAATAGGTCTGAGCCAGTTGGAAGATCATAATTTGCAATTGGTTCGTCAATTTTTAGCGGGAGTTCCCTCTGATAAGTATCAGATTTTATCGCGTCCAGATTTTCCTTCATCTATCGTTTGTTTAAAACCCTTGCGTGAGGACTCTCTGTCGGTGAGCAAACGCCTGCGCGATTTTGCAATTGATCATAGCTTACGAGAGGGCAATTTGCGCTTTGCTTTTCATCTGTTTAATACTGCCGAACAGGCGCAGAAGTTGTCGACCGTATTGTAAGAATTCCATTTTAGAGGCCTAAAAAAGTCATTTGAGATGTTATCCCGTATGTATAGAAGAGTAGGAAATAGTATGAAAATTGCTATGAGTCTGACCAAAGATTGCCTTAAGGAGATCCAATGAAGAAATTGATATTTTGTCTTATGTTTTTGACTTTGAATGTTCACTCCGAGCCCTCTGCGATTGGAATTCTTAAGCGCGACGGTGCCTTTATGGTTTGCCAGGCTAGTGATGCTGAAGGCAAGAAGGCGAGTGTTTCGATGACTTTATTTCGAAAGCACATTCCTTTTACCCGCAAAGTCAGTAATACTCTTTCCGTGGAGTTTAAATCATTTGGTCAAGTTCGTAACTTTGAAGCTCGTCGGAAGAATGCTGGCAACCGTCAGGTCATGTATGTAGCGGGCATGTGGACTTTAACGACTTTAGAAGGTGAGGCGGAGACGTCTCAAGAATTCACCAAGCTGCCGGGGCAAGTTACCTTTCCTCACGGCGACGTTTACAAAGTTTTTAATTTGAGTTGTTTTCAACAGTAAAAAATTATTTTGTTGATTTTAAAACGGCGTCTAAAGACCACTCGGCACAATTAAGCGCCTGGTCAGCTTCAGCGTTTAGTTGTACGGCTTGCTTGCGAACGGATCTAATTAATTTCTTGCTCGCCGCAACTTCCGCCTCACAAACGCGTTTGTCCTCGGCATCCGCACAGTTAAACTTCCTGGGCAGAGGATTTTCTGTGTCGTAAGGAAATGTAATAGTATAAACGCTTTTAACGAGATCTAGGTTTCGTAGGGTGTCGAAGTGCCAATTAGATTTCATTGTTACCAGATGGTTTTTCTCAAAGCTCAACGTTAAAGTGTAGGGTTGTCCCAGCCAATTATAGATATTACCAGTGCCACCCCAAAACGGAATCGCGATAGATTTGTGAATGGTGTCGATGCAATTAGAACTTCCAGAATCAGCAGATGCCAGATTGGCAAAAATTATCGTTAAAACAAAAGCAATATGTCGCATATACTAATCCTTACTGTAAATATATTTTTCCATCTTTTACCACAAGGGTATCGGGCGGAAGTTTTTTTCTTAGTTTCGAAAGTGTAGAACGTAAATGTTGATCGTGACGTTCTTTATCAAATTTTAGTTCCCATACTTTTTCAAAAACTTGTTCGGAAGTCTGCGCACCTTGAAGTAGGAGTGCGACGATCTTCACCAAGACAGGATGTTCGGCCAATCGAATAACTTTTCTTGGATTCTTTATGAGTAAAACGCCAGAAAGCGGCAGTAAATTCAAATTTCTATCTGGCGAGGGTGTTTTGTCAGCCAGCTCTTGGCTGCATTTGCGTAAAATCAGTTTATCTTTAACCCATTCGGCGATAAAAAATGACTCAAGCAAACAAGTTTCTCGTTCGTCCATTTGGCCCATGTGAAAAAAGTAGTGGCATTTTCCACGATTTAATAGAAGGCTACGAACTAACCAAGTTTCGTCTTGGTCAACTTGTTTACACTTCTTTTCTAAAAAGGTAATAACCGATTGCGCTTCGTTAAACTTTTTAAGTTCTGATTTTAATTTGATGAGATGGGCACCGGCAACAAAAGCGGAGCGGGCAAAAGGGAAGAATTCCAAAAAATCCATCGATTTAGTGAGGTGCTCTTCGGCTTGAGAGAATTGGCCTAAACTGTAGTGGGTTTGTCCCAGCATTTCGAGTGCGGTTATTTTCGTCGTAGATGAGATCTTTGCTCGTAATTAACTTCTGTAAAAGAGGCAACACAGTTTCAAATCGGTTAGTCCAAAAGTAATAACGACACTCTTCAAGTAGCAGTTCGGCTTTCTCTACATCTGAAACTGGCTGACAAAGGTCAATTTCTTTTTTTGCAAGTTCAAAATCTTCGTTAGAAATTAACGTGCGAATTTCTTCAAGTTTAGCTACAAACGATTGTGACTCAGAGTTACCGCGGACCATTTCCGCAAGATCTCTGCGGCCGCGACTGGCCCTTAAAAAATAGGAAACCAATTCATTGGAATCCTCTTCTCCTAACGAGATTTGGGTGTCACCCGTTTTTGCTAAGGTAAGCTCGGCACTGATATACTTTTTCATCGGCAGTATGAAATAGCAATACCAGTGCCGCACTAGATGAACTATATTTGTCGGTGCCGTCGAAAGATTTTACAGGAGCCCTAAATAGGCGTCCTTACTGCATCAAGTAGGTGCCAACGACTCTTGCTCCTTCGCGAGCATCTTCAGAGATCATCGACTCATACTGATGTTTCAAATCCGAAAACTTGATTTGGTCCAAAGCTCCTCGCGAAGCGATTTCAGCAACCTGTTCATTGATTGAATTGATGGTTGCAAGTTCACGGTTATAAGCTTGAACGCGGAGATCTGTTAAGTCCATACCCAGTAGTTTAACATTGGTTGCGCTGATCGCCTGTAGCTCGACAAAATTTGCCTTTGCCTTAATGACGATTAAGCCAGAGAGAACGCCACCGCGACCGTCGAACTGTCGTCGACCGATATCGTAGATTCCTGATGGTAGAGCGACGCCGTCAACGATGACGCCCAGTAAAAGTGGAATAGTACAAACTTGTGGTGTTACCACTAAGCATACTGTGTGTGCTTCTGCTTTCTTTGGTGCGGCAAAAGCGAAAGTGCAGGCTAAGGCTGCGATTAAAAGGTTTTTCATAAAGTCTCCTTGGTACGTGTGTGTGTTGAATCTAATTTAATCTAAATTGCTAATGTCCACACGTTACTTGATGTAGCTCGAGTAAGTGCCGAAGTTTGGCACTTGAGCGCTCGTTTGACTCAAGATCGTTTATAAGTGGACTATCGCCTGAAAACTGAATACCGAGGCCTGAATTCTGAACACCGAATAGGGGTCCCGAAGCCGGTACTGGTCCCTGTATACCGGGTAACCGGGATTCAATACTGTACCCGCGTATACCTGTTAACTCGTATACAGGGATTCGCGTATTGATAACCGGTAACTCGGGTATTCTTGTCTACCTGTGTTCGAGTAGGCCTGTATCAAAGCACGAGAAGACCACACCCAATCGTGACGACGAAAGCTCCGAACCATTGTCGCGCTGAAATCTTCTCACCAATTAAAAAGGCAAAAATTTGGGAGAAGACGATAGAGGAATTGCGAAGAGTAATGGCAAAGCCCGCATTGGAGTGAGCTAAACCGTTCAAAAATATAATGAACGATAGACTGCAAATGATACCACCAAAAAGCATTGGCCAAAATTGATTGCGTAAAGAAAAATGAAAACGTGATTTAAAATCGCGACGGTTATAATAAAAAAGCAAAGGCAGAGAAGTGAATAATCCCACAGTAAATGTCATCGTGGGCGGAATTCCATTTTTTAAAGCTTCACCGTAAAAAAGGTGATAAGCGCCGATAAATCCCGCTGCTCCATAAGCCCAGCGAAATTGCGCGCCCTCAATTCTTTCAGACCCCGTGATTTGAGTGAGGTAAAGACCGATAAAGACGGCGCCGACACCCAAAATGCCAATGCCACTGATCGTTTCATGTAAAAACAAAACAGAAACAATCCAAACGATGATCATGGCACCTCCTCGCATAATGGTATAAGACTTACCAAGAGGTGAATGGGTTAAGGCTTTGGCCAGACAAATAAAATAGCCGCCCTCAGCGATCCCCGCTAAAATGGCAAATTTCATGTTTTCCCATGCGACACGGCCGGGCTCATCTAAAAATAGTGCCAGAATAAAAGCGGTAACGGCCGCTAAAACCATTGTCCCAAGAAGACCAAAATCTTTCTCTTTGGATTTTTTGAGTATGGCGTTCCACAGGGCATGAAAAAAGGCTGATAAGGTAAGAAGGGCTGCAGCTGACATTAGGCGGTTCTTCTCTTTCTTAGTTTGGCTTTAAATATAGCGGCGACTTGTTTTGTTTCGGGAACACGAAGAAAAAAAGCTGAAATCATATAAAATAATATGGCCGCGCAAATGATTAGTGCCAAAAATAAACAGCGGCCGAAGACATTGGTTTGTGTGTTATAAAAAGGCTCTAACCATTTTATGGCAAAGACAATGGTCAGCGAACAGAGCAAGTATTTTACGACAGAAGTCATCAGGTCGGCGGTCGCCAGTCTGCCAATAAAAATATAATGAGAAAGATAGAGAAGTACGAGGTTGAAGGCAGCACTGAGAACTGTT
>CAYPZY010000141.1:0-7298 GCA_964415155.1 uncultured Bdellovibrionales bacterium | reverse complement strand
AAAAAATAGCATGAGTCATTTTCAAAAAATGGTGGACCCCAGTTACGGGTTTCGTCGCCATTGGCATTTTCAACTTTTAAAACGTCGGCACCGAGGTCTCCTAAAATTTGGGTGGCATAGGGACCAGCTAAAACTCGTGAAAGGTCTATGACCTTAATACCTTTTAGTAAAGACATACTAATCATCTTTCCTAAAAATTCAGCAAACGACAACAAAAACAAGCGACCCGACGTAGGCCTATTCGCAAAATATTTTTGTGACAGCGCCAGGGTAAGAAAATAAAATAAAACAATGGCGCAACAAGAATTAGGCTCGCAAAAAGAAAACAAAAACCCTTTACTCGATAAACGCGTGATTCAAGCTTTTTCAGATGGTGTGGTTGACACGCTATCGACGATGGCCAAAATCACTCCCAAAATGGAAAAACCGTTTATCCAACAACGTTATCGCACTAAAGGCGTTTTGGCTGGCATGATCGGTATGGTTTCGGGTGACATCAAAGGGAATCTCACCATTAGCTTCGAAAAAGAGGCAGCGATTTTGGTGATCAATAATCTCATTTCAGAAAATCACACCAGTATCAACAATCAAATTCTCGATGGTATCGGTGAGCTCACTAACATCATTTACGGATGTGCTAAGCGCGTTCTCAATGAATATGGTTACGCTTTTCAAATGGCGATTCCGATCGTGATCGAGGGGCATGATGCCGTCATTCCCTTACACAAGGGAACTACATTGGTCCTTCCGTTCATCTATGAAACCCACCACTTTTACGTGGAAATTATCATACAGTCCTAAAACATGATTTTCTCAAAAGACCTTGAAATTTCTCACCAGCAATGGGAAATTTGGCTGCTTTAACAAAGGAGACCTTTTTATGTCAGTTTTAGTTGGAAAAAAAGCGCCTAACTTTAAGGCGAAAGCTGTTTTTGGCAGCGATATTAAAGATGTTGAACTTTCACAGTACGAGGGAAAATACGTTATCTTATTCTTCTATCCTCTGGATTTTACATTTGTTTGTCCTACCGAACTTCACGCTTTTCAAGAAGAAGCTTCGGCTTTTAAAGAAAGAAATGTTGAGATTCTTGGTTGTAGTGTAGATAGTCATTTCAGTCACCATGCCTGGTTAAATACACCAAAAAACAAAGGTGGAATAGAAGGCGTTAAGTACGGGATTGTTTCCGATCTTGGTGGAAAAATCGCATCTATGTACGATGTTCTAAGTCCCGGTGGCGTTGCTTATCGCGGTCTTTTCTTAATCGATAAAGAGGGTATTGTACGTCATCAAGTGGTGAATGATCTTCCGCTTGGCAGAAACGTGCAAGAAGCGCTTCGTATGGTCGACGCTCTTCAACACAATGAACGCCATGGCGAAGTTTGCCCCGCCAATTGGCAAAAAGGTGGCGAAGCTATGAAGGCCACTAATGAAGGTGTCAGCAAATATTTGTCTAAAAAATAATTAGGCGTAAGGATTTGTTCCCAGGGCGTGGTCAGTAACATCGACCACGTCTTTGATTTCAGGAAAATACTTTTTCAAAGTTTCAGTGATTCCCTCGGTCAAAGTTAATTTCGACATTCCACATCCGTGGCAACCGCCCTCCATTTGAATAAAAACTTTATCGTCCTTAACATCAATCAAACGAATGTAACCACCATGTTCTGCAACCGCAGGATTAATCTCATTATCAATAACGGTAAAAATTCTTTCGGCGAGGGGATGGCTTAGGTCTGGTTCACGCAACTCAGGATTTTCTTCAATTTCGTTTACTTTTTGCAAGCGCTCTTCGATGTGCTCCTGAATCAGGCCCGAAAGGGGTTCTGCTAAAACCTCCCAATCAACCCAATCTTGCTTTTCAACGATCACGTAGTCCTGGCCAACTTGAACTTTCTGTGTCCAAGGAAAGCCAAAAATCTTACTAGCTAGTGGCGAGCGTTGCGCTTGCGCCGCGGATTCATAGGTGACAGCGCTTTTGCTAATGACTTTTCCAATAGAAAATTTTCCGACGTTTCCACTCTCTAAAATTTCAACTTTTACCATTGTCAAAACCTCTGACGTATTCAATTGAGACAGTTTTTTTTCTGAACGTTTTATATCACAGACTAATGCTGCTCCCTAGACTTTTATTTATGCCAAGCATTATTTTGTTGGGCTAAATCATCCTTGTCGATATAATGAATATAGAGGGCGGGGAAAACTTTAGGAGCGCGCGTTTGTCACAAACTAAAGGTACGATCTTATTGGTGACTGGTCATCTCGTTACCGCCAAAGAAATCGAAAATAATTTGAGGTCGTTCGGCTTTACTGTTCATAGTGTGGCCAATATTCAAGAAGCATTTATTGCTCTCATTTCAGTTGCCGCAACCATAGTCATTAGCGATTTTGTTCTACCCGATGGTGATGTTTCCCAACTTATCAATAGAGTTCGCATGCGCGGGTTAAAACTTCCTTTTATTGTGGCGTCTTCACAGCCTGTGCGTAGCCTTTATCTCGATGAAAGCCTCAATGAGGTTGAGGCGTTTTACCAAAGCCCCATCGCCGACTGGCCGGGGTTTTTACATTGTGTAAACACTGTGGTCGAAAATGCCGCGGCTAAAGCGGCTCGCCGCAAGTTTCATCGTCTCTACTGTAATCTCGATGTCGATTTTGAGTCTAGCCAAGGTGGCGCCATCCAAACCTGCAAAGGAATTAACCTTGCTAAGGGGGGGATGTTTTTCTCCGTTACCCATGGTATCCCTCGCGTTGGCGATTTTGTGGCTTTTCGAATCATGCCTACCACTTACTTTCCGATGGAGGTCGAGGGTGTAGGTATCGTGCGCTGGATTCGTCGCGACACTTCTACATCTCAGCCGTGCGGATTTGGAATTGAATTTTTCAGCATGACCGACGAAGGTAAACGTCAAATCGAAGAGCTACTTGGGCAAATTGCACGCCACCAACCACACGAAGATCAAAGTATTCAACAATAAGCTCCGCGAAGAGCGGCCTTAAACCAACACTAAACAGCTTATTTCATATCAACAGTAAGGTGCGCCACTTTTCTCGAGCCTCATATCTAAGCAGAAACACAGGAAATTTTGACATTAACTAGATTTCGGGCTAGGCTTGGGTCTATTTCATTTTGACGTTTGTAACTATTTAAAATATTTAGGAAATTTCATAATTTGCTGGCTCTGAAAAAATCCCTCTCACATTTTATCTTATTAGTCGTCCTCGTTGGATTTAGTTTCACCACCCAGGCGGCGCCAAAAACGAAGCCTTCGGGAAAAATTGCGCAAATTAAGATCGAAGGTCAGAAGAAAATTGAAATCGATGCCGTTCAAAGCAAATTACTTTCAAAAGTGGGATTGCTCTACGATGAAAATCGCGTGCGAGAAGATGTGCAGTCACTTTTTGAAACGGGCTATTTTTACAATATTGAAGTACGTAGAGACCAAATTTCTACCGGCATTCTCTTAACGTATAAACTAACGGAAAAGCCAACGGTCGCAGAAGTCATTTTTCAAGGTCAGCAGGAAATCAGTGAGTCAGATTTGCGTGATGCTGCCGGCCTAAAACCCTACGAAATCCTCAACTTTCATAAAATCAATGAAGCGGTTGATAAGTTACAAAAGCTTTACGAGGACAAGGGGTTTTTCCTGTCCAACGTCAAATATGAGTTAGCCGATCTGGTTCCTGGTGAAACTCAAAAATTAACTTTCAAAATCACTGAGAACGAAAAAGTTATTGTGAAGAAAATCACAATACTCGGAAATAAAAATATCACCTCTGGGAAAATCAAATCTCTTCTTAACACTAAAGAGGGAGATTTTTTCAGCTTTATGGGTTCCGGTGGCTCTTTCAAACAAGAGGCCTTTGACGTAGATATGCGGCTACTGAATTACCTTTATTACAATGAAGGATATATTCAGGTAAAAATTGATCGTCCACAGGTTTATGTGAGCCCCGATAAAAAGAGTCTCTTCATTACCATTCGTCTTGAAGAAGGCCTTCAATATAACGTTGGCAAAATCGATTTTGACGGCGACCTGTTGTTTCCCGATACCGATTTAAGAGCTGCCATTGAAATTGATGATTCTAAGGTTTTTGTCTTTGAAAAAATGCAAAAAGATTTGCAAAAGTTAACCGAAAAATACGGTGATCTTGGTTATGCGTTTACCAACGTCATTCCTAAAGTGCGACCTAACGATAAAGATCGTAAAGTCGACATTACCTTCGAAATCGATAAAGGGAATAAAGTTTATTTCGGAAAAATTAATGTCGTTGGTAACTCTAAAACTCGTGATAAGGTTGTTCGTCGCGAATTGCAGATTTCAGAGGGTGAACTTTATAACGAAACCAAAAAGAAAGAATCTCTAGAAAACGTTAAACGGCTCGGCTATTTTGATGAGGTTCACTTCAACACCAGTACCCCTGAGGACCGCCAAGATATTTTGAACATCGACATTGTTGTCAAAGAACGTAATACGGGAACTTTGCAACTGGGTGCCGGTTATAGTTCTTACTCGGGAATGGTGATTCAAGGCCAAGTTAACCAAATTAACTTTTTAGGAAAAGGCCAAAAGCTGAGTGTGGTTTTGGATTACTCAAAACAGAAAACCATTTTCCAATTTAACTTTACTGAACCTTACTTTATGGACACGGAGTGGTCGCTCGGTACCGATATTTATCAGCGCCGCGATGATTTACCTGACTTCATCAAAACCACCAAAGGTGGCAACTTGCGCGTCGGCCATCCGCTTGCTCCGTATTTGATGGGGATTTTGCGTTATCGCCTGGATGACACAGCGATTGAGTTAAAAGGGGAGCCAGCTGATCAGGATACAGTTCTTTACCCGGTCAATACTGTGAATGGGATTACAAGCTCCATGCAAGCAAGCCTTGAATATGACAAACGCGATGATCGATTTACTCCAACAAAAGGTCTTTTTACTTCCGCTTCACTTGAGTATGCGGGACTTGGTGGTGATTTGAAATACACCACTGGCGGATCAAGTGTTCGCTTTTTTAGCAACCTTTTTTGGAGCGTGGTGTGGCGAAACAATTTAACTTATCGCTTTATCACTTCCAACGATGCCTCTAAAGACGTACCGTTCTCAGAACGCTTTTTGCTCGGTGGCGCCTACACGCTACGTGGTTATGATCCTTACGTCGTAGCGAAAAAACAGCGCTCGCAAGTTTTTTATGACCGCTACATAGCCGCCAACCCTGGTGACTTTGCGGGTGCAGAACAATACGCTTTGCGACCATTCGGGGGCACTCAGCAGCTTTATTATCAAACGGAATTGGAATTTAATTTGATCGATGAAGCGAGAATCAAGGGCGTCTTTTTCTATGATATTGGTCAGGCCGATGATTCTATCAATATTTCGGAATTCCGTGCCGACGTTGGTTTCGGTATGCGCTGGTTTTCACCTATTGGTCCTTTGCGATTTGAGTGGGGCTTTCCTTTAGACCGCCGTGAAAACGAACGACCAGTAGTATTTAACTTTTCAATAGGTTCACCATTTTAAAAGTAGAGGAGATTTTATGAAAAACAAAATGAGTTCAGCGTTGCTTGGCTTGGCTACAGCTCTCGTACTTAGCCAATCTGTGAACGCCCAAGAAGCGACAAAGCTTGGATTTATAGACATCAATAAAGCCGTCGATGGTACTGCTGATGGAAAAAAGGCGAACGATGAACTACAAAAAGTTTTTAAACAACGTCAAGATGAGTTGAAAAAGGCAGAAACTGACATTGCTGCTCGCCGAGATGATTTCACTAAAAAAGAAATGGTTATGGCAGATGAAGTGAAAGCCCGTAAACGGATGGAAATTGAACAAGAATTTTTAAAATTGCAGAAACAGGGCATGACTTATCAGCAAGAAATTCAAAAAAAGGAAATGGATCTAAAAAAGCCTATCTTGGATGCCATGAAAAAGATTATCGATGAAATGGCCAAGCGTGAAAAGTTCACGATGATTTTTAATTCGCAACAGGGAATCGTTTGGGCCCGTAACGATCTTGATATTACTGAAAAGGTAATTGGCGAGTACGAGAAAAGCAAAAAAGGAAAAAAATAAATGAACTCCTTTCCTGGTCGCTGGGAAAGCTCTGACATTTTCAGTCGCCTTCCCCACCGTTATCCGTTTTGCCTTATTGATCGAGTTATCGATCTTCAATACGGAGCTGATCCTTACAAGAGGTTGGGTCGCAAAGTTACTGTCATAAAAAATGTGACCACGAATGAACCTTATTTTCCAGGTCACTTTCCCGGTAATCCAATGATGCCTGGAGTACTGCAAGTTGAAGCGGTCGCGCAGGCTTGTGCCATATGCGCCTATCGTGACAACGATCCACCGCAAGATTTTGCTATTGTCGGGATCAACAATGCTAAATTTCGTCGGCCTGTCATACCAGGGGATACTCTTGAAATCCATGCTGATATTATAAAGGAGAAAGGCAAAATTCTGGTTTTCTCCGGCAAGAGTCTTGTCAATGGACAGCTTGCCAACGAAATGGAACTAACCGCCTATGTTAGTGAGCGAAAAGTATGATTCATCCTTCAAGTATTGTCGGTAAAGAAGTAGAGCTGGGCAATGACGTGGAAATTGGACCTTTTTGTGTAGTGAAAGGTAAGGTACGTATCGGTAAAGGCACGATTTTGCATAGTCACGTAAGTATTGGCGGTGACTTTGGTGAAGTCGAAATCGGTGAGAAAAACCAATTTTTTGCTGGCGCCGTCATTGGTGGCCCTCCGCAGGATCTAAAGTATAATAATGAAAAAACTAAATTAACCATCGGCAGTGGAAATTTTATTCGCGAGTGTGTAACGATCAACTTGGGAACTGTTACCGGTCGCAAAGTTACGAGCATTGGCAATAATAACTTGATCATGGCCTATACCCATATTGCCCACGACTGCAGTTTTGGTAGTAATATTGCGGTTGCCAACGGCTGTCAGTTTGCTGGTCACGTCACGGTCGAAGATAATGTGCGTATTGGCGGGATGTGTGGCTTCGTTCAATTCATTCGTATCGGTCAGTACGCCTATGTTGCCGGCGACAGCACTATGAATAAAGATATTTTGCCTTATTGCATGGCGCAGGGCAGATGGGCTGTTGCCAGGGCAACCAACAAAATTGGTTTAGAACGGGCTGGCTTTTCTGCACAACAAGTGAGTAATATCCACAAGGCGATCAAACTTGTGATCATGGGATCGCGTACAATGGAAGAATCGTTAAAAGCCATTGAAGAGGAATGTGAAATGGATGCGCCTCTTCAAAAATTTGTGGATTTTAAGAGTTCTGAAAAGGG
>CAYPZY010000140.1:0-7311 GCA_964415155.1 uncultured Bdellovibrionales bacterium | reverse complement strand
GCTCTTTATTTTTATAAGGTTGTGGTTCATCCTTATTTTGCTCATTGGTGCGATCTTGATTTTCATCGGGCTCTTTATTTTCTTTATCTTGATTGTCCTTTTTATCACCGCCACCTTTACCTTGTTTTGATTGCAAAAGAAGTTCGATGTTGTGTTTGGTCTCCTTCGATTCGGGATTAATATCCAAAGCACTCTGGTAGTATTGCAACGCCTGATCAACGTTGTTAGAGCCAACGGCTTGGCCAGCGTTAAAGTAAGCATAAAACTTGGTCTCATCGTCTTCAGCATACTTAAGGGCAGTTAAAAACTCTTTGACTGCTTTCTCTGGCTCTTTATTGATTTGAAAAGCGATACCTAAGTTTAAATGTAAATGCGCATCGAATGGTTCTTTCTCGAGCGCATCTAGAAATTCCTTTTGCGATGAGAAGCCTTGTTTCTTCTCGATATCTTTTATTCCTTGCCGATTGCTCAGCACCGACCGCAGATCAGTAGCCAGGGAGAGTGATGCTAATAGAAATATTTTCCACATCAGACTGTTCCCCCATAACGTCCCCGCCAAATCGCCGCGCCAGAGCGTCTTTCTTTAAGAACAAGTTCAAACAAGGCGAACAAAATCGCCGCCGCCAAAAGCCACTGGTAACGTTCGGCATAGTCGGTAGAAACCATACTATCAAATTGTGCCTTCTGAAGTTTTGAAAGCTCTTCGCGAATGAGGCCAACAGTGTCGCTGCCAAAATTTACGTGATAAAAAGTTCCTTTGCCGAATTCGGCAATTTTTTGCAGACCATTGGGCGTGAATTTACTGATGACTTCTTTACCTGAACGATCCCGCTTATATTCGGTACCACCATTAGGGTTCATCACGGGAATTGCAGCGCCATTTTCGGTACCGAAACCTAAAACAAAAATACGAATTCCCTCTTTGGCCATCTCCTCGGCGACACTCAAGGCACCAGGCTCGTTGTCTTCCCCATCAGAGGCGACGATAACAACTCTCGTAGCGTTAACCTCTTCATCGTCAGGACTTGCGCGCTTAAATGCCTGCCAACTCTCACGCAGCCCTTTTTCAAAAAAAGTTCCCTGACTACTAATAGACTCAGTCGATAAGCCATCGACCAACATTTTTAAAGCCGATTTGTCGCTCGTCATGGGCGATAGCAGCGCTGCTGAACCTGCAAAAGCGACAATCCCCACCTTATCGCCACCAAGAGCATCGATTAAACGCATAACTTCTTTTTTAGCAAATTCCAAACGCGAAGGCGCCACATCTTGAGCGAGCATGCTTGTCGAAACATCAAACATAAATACAATTTGCGTTCCTTCGCTCTTCACTTCTTTAGAGCCTTGTCCAAGCTGGGGACGAGCGAGCGCAAAAACCAGACAAGCGATTACCAGTAACTGTAAGTTGAATTTAAGGTTCTGACGAACTTTACTCTGTGAGGCAGTCAAAAATGGCAAAAGCCGTTTACCGATTTTATCATTTAGTTTTCGCTGTAAACTTTTTCCAATGGCAAAATAAAAAGCCAACAAAAGAGGAATGACCAATAGCCAATTGAAGGCAGCCGTGTTTTCGAAACGAAACATTTAAACAGCCCTCCTTAACCACGTACTACCGAGAAAAGCCGCTAAAATATAAAAAATCAAAGCCCAGCGAAGATAAGAAGGAAATAATTCAGCGTATTTAGTGTAGTGATTAACGTCAATTTTAGAAGTCTCAAGGCGATTTATATCACTGAGGACACTTTTTAAGGCGTCAGTGGTGATAGCGCGATAAAATTTACCACCGGTTTCTTGCGCCAGGCGGGTCAAAAGCTCTTCATTAATCTTACTATGAATCGGTTGGTAGCGTTTAATATCGGCACCGTTGGGGCCTTTGGTAATAATTGGCAGCTTAGCATCACCATCGCGTCCCATTCCGATAGTGTAAACTTTGATACCATAACCTTTAGCGATGTTCAGTGCTGTGATCGGGTCGATCGTTCCACTGTTATTCTCCCCGTCGGTTAAAAGAACTACAACTCGCGATTTAGCTTTAGAGTCCTTTAATCGTGCAACGGCATTTGCTAAAGCGACACCGATAGCGGTTCCCATTTTAATATTACGAGTGATTTTAACTTCAGCTAAACTCTGCAATAAAATCTTGTAATCAAGAGTCAACGGAACACGCGTGTAGCTTTCGCCTGAAAACACAACTAAACCAATGCGATCAAAAAGACGTTGCTTAATAAAATCTCTAATTGTTTCTTTGGAGGACTCCATACGGTTCTCGGGCTGCATGTCTTCAATCAACATACTATCAGAAACATCAAGGGCGATCATGATATCGATACCCTCGACATTTCGCTTAACCTTTTCGTTCGCTTGCTGAGGGCGAGCAAGCGCTATGATTGCGAAAACCAATGCTAAAACCTTCAAAAAGCGTGGCAAATTAAAGAGACGAGCACGTAGTGACTTAGCAGTCTTTACCACCTCTGGTAAATAGCTATACTGGAGAGTGGAAAGATCGCGATTACGTTTTTGCCAGACATACAAAACAACCAAAGCAAGTGGAATCAAAAAGAGAAAAGCCCAAGCAGATGCCCAACTCATATTTGCTTCTCCTGAAATCCTTGCCATACGGTATCTACAATGGTCTGACATTGACGGGTCAACTGTTCAGAGTCTCGTTCACTTAGATTTTTCGCTTTCACTTTTTCTAGCTCACGAAGGGTGGTCGCTAAGTCTTTGCTAATCGCTTTAATAAGGCGCGGATTTTTGCGCCGAATGTGTTTGAGAAACCACGATGCAGGTCTGCCAGCCGTTGGCACTTCAAGCTCACGCAAGAAATACAAACGGAAGGCCTCATCCAGTTGCGTGATCGCCTCCTTGGGCTCGGCGTGAAGACGCTGCAGTTTGCGAATGTCTTTATAAAATTGATGGTAGGGACTCAGGGTGGTCATATTCTCTTCGACAAGCTTTCTCCAAGCTTTTAATCGCTGCCGCCGTAAATACGCGAAGAGTCCTCCCGAAAGCAGACTTACCAGTATCGCGCCCAACGCGATCCAAACCCAAAGTGGCCAAGGCAATAAAAAAGGACCGAAGGGCCCAAAGGGTTGTGGCGGCTCTCCCGGTTTGACTTGCACGACAGAGTCAACCTTCAAACTCCATGGACTTAAGTTCACTTTGTTTTCACCGTCGCTTAATACGATCGGTTCAAGCGCGTATTCGCCTGTTTGGTAAGTGGTCGCAGTAAAAGCAATACTGTCTGATTTCACTTCGTCAAATTTTATAACGCGAAAATTATATTTGAGATTATCGGGAAACTCGAAATTAAGACTTTTCCCTTTCCATTCAACGGCCTCGCCTTGACAATTTACTTGATACTTATCACCGACAGTCAGCGGTTCCTTTGCAAATTTGGCTTGGCAGGTCCAATTCGTTGTCAAGCTATCTCCTGCTCTTAAAAAAGTTCACAAGAGGTGTTACGAAATCTTTGGGTGATAAAATGTCGACCCGTTCAACTTTTGATTTTAGTAAAAGTTCATCGCGAAGTTTTTTTCGTCTTTGAACGTCATGGTTAAACTCATTGCGAAAGGAAAGATCGCTCGTATCTACCATCACTATTTCTTCAGTCTCAGCATCTTGTAAAGCAATGAGACCAACATCAGGCAGTTCTTGCTCAGCGGGATCCTGCACAACAACGGCAATCACTTCGTGACGTTTAGATAAAAGTCTCAGAGGATCCGCAAAATTTTTAGCCATGAAATCACTAAACAAAAAAACTGTTGAACGCTTCTTCAAAATTCCCCGTAGATATTCGATGGCAGAAACAATATCGGTTCCGCGATGCTTGGGCTTATGATAGTATAAATCGCGCAAAATTCTTTGCACTTGTCCTTGCCCTTTTACTGGTGGAACAAAATGTTCAACTTGATCACTAAAAAGCAGAAGGCCTACCCGATCATTATTTTTGGCGGCACTGAAACTTAAGAGCGCGCCCAAATGAGTCATGACCTCGCCTTTAAAAAGTTCACCAGTGCCAAAATCGGATGAACCACTCACGTCAACAGCTAACATCAAAGTGAGCTCACGCTCTTCATCAAATTTCTTGATGTAAGGGTTATCGGCCTTGGCTGTTAGTGTCCAAGAGATACTACGAATATCGTCACCCGGAATATACTCTCTAAAATCAGAAAACGTAATACCCTGACCTTTGAAAGCCGTGTGGTACTCACCCGAAAACAAATTGTTCACGAGTTTACGAGTACTGATTTCGAGAAGTTTTACTTTTTTTAATATCTCTGGAGGAAGTGACACAAGTTAAACGACCTCGATATGATTTAAAATCTCTTTAATAATCTGATCGGGTTTAATCTCTTCGGCCTCAGCTTCATATGAAATAATAAAACGGTGTCTCAACACGTTGTATGCGATAGCCTTCACATCTTCGGCCGTGACATAACCGCGACCACGCAAAAACGCATGCGCCTTAGAAGCTCGCGTGAGGCTGATTGTTGCTCGGGGCGAACATCCTACCGACAAAAGATTTTCAATCGAAGCCAAACCATAGCGACGAGGTTCACGCGTACTTAAAACGATATCGACAATAAAGTTCTTCAATTTTTCTTCGAGGTAAATATCGTCAATTCGAGCTTTGGCTTTGAGAAGTTCTTCTCGGCTTATGACCGACTGAATCTGCGGCTTTTCGTTTTTCGCCATACGATTTAAGATTTCCATCTCTTCTTTTTTCTCAGGATAGGTGACAATAATTTTAAATAAGAAACGATCCATCTGCGCTTCTGGAAGAGGATAAGTTCCCTCCTGCTCCAACGGGTTCTGTGTTGCTAAAACTAAAAACGGCGCCGGCAGCGGATGCGTTTTATCACCAATCGTTACTTGCTTTTCTTCCATACACTCCAAAAGAGCGGATTGCACTTTCGCAGGAGCCCGATTTATCTCGTCGGCAAGCACGATGTTTGTGAAAATAGGTCCAAGCTTGGGCGTGAACTCGCTAGTTTTTTGATTAAAGATCATTGTTCCCACCAGATCAGAGGGCAATAAATCTGGAGTGAATTGAACACGGCGAAAATCAAGCGAGATGGACTTCGCCACAGAGGAAATAGTCAAAGTTTTTGCTAAACCGGGTACGCCCTCTAACAAAACGTGGCCACCGGTCAGAAGCCCCATTAAGATTCCTTCGATCATATCCCTCTGACCGACAATGACCTTTGAAATCTCCTCGATCATCCGTTGAACAAAACGACTTTCCTGTTTGATCTGGGCATTGAGCGCGACAACGTCCACTTGTTCCATCACAACTCCTTGGCAAAAATTATATTGTCACTAAGACCCGCAACAGAAACAAGTTTCCCCGCGTAGATTTGAACTGTTGATGCTTGGTGTAATCACACCGACCTTGTCATCACCGTGAGCGCGCAGTAAATTATTAACAATGAAAAACTATATCAAAGTAGGGTTTGTCGCACTGGTCTTCATCATTTCGATCGCCGTTTTTGGAAAATGGCTGGCGGGTCGCCAAGGTCTACTTTTTGGCTTAATTCTTTCTTTCGGGATCGTTTACATCATCGCCACGGTAGGCAATCAGTTGGCGTTTAGTTTTTTTCAAAGTCGACATCTCGAAGGGCGTGACCCTTGGTCGCTGCTGCCGGTTGTTGATAAATTGGCGTTTAAAGCCAAAATCCTCATACCGAAACTTTATATGATCGACAGCGATTTCCCCACTGCCTTTGCCGCAGGAATAAAAAAGGACGCGGCGGTCATTTTTTTAACAAAAGGTTTAGTTAAGAAGTTAACACCTGTCGAAGTCGAAGCTGTGATCGCTCAACAAATCGCACGCATTCAACGACGCGATCTCTTGCCAGCAATGGTAGCAGCAGTTTTAGCAACCACTTTTTTAAGTCTGACTGACAACACCAGCTACCAAAAACCAAGTCTATCGCACCAAGTTTTGTTTTCATTGTTTGCGCCGCTGGCCCTATTCGCCATCTATTTGAATGTTGGTGGTCGCCACTATGTCGCCGCTGATATCGCTGCCTGCCAGTGGATCGAAAATCCCATGAATCTAGCCCGCGCCTTGGTCAAACTCGATTCTTATGCGAAAACGCAGCCACCTGAAATCCCCTACTCGTTAAGTCATCTATTTGTGGTTAGCCCTTTAGCTCCTAAAGGTTGGGGAAGATACTTTTCGATGCATCCTCCTCTTGCAAAAAGGGTAAGAAAACTGGTAGGAATTTACCCGATATAGTTTTGCAGCAAGGAGCCTAAAAATGAATCCCGAAGAACTCAAAGCCTCGTTCTCAACCCTCATCTTGTCCATTGGCTCATCAACAGCGATGGCACTTGGACTCGCTCCCAATCCCAGCTCCGGTAAGGTTGAGAAAGATAAAAAAATCGCCAAATTCAACATCGATCTTTTAGTCGTCCTTCAGGAAAAAACCAAAAACAACCTTTCCGCAGACGAGAAAAACTTTTTGGACACCGTCGTCCAAGACCTGCAATTAAAGTTCGTTGAAGCTAAATTCTAATTTTGTTTCAAAACGATACATTTAACCGCCAGACTTAAGTCCTATATAAAATTAGCCGAAAGGATAAAGGTATGGGTCTAACCCATTAGTACCTGATTCTAGGTACTTAATTCCCAGCAGCGAAGACATCTTTGAGGAGGTCGCTCATGAGAATCACCGACGTCAAGATTATCCTGGTCAATGAAGATCGGTTGAAGGCCTACGTTACGATTACAATCGAGGAATGTTTTGTGGTGCGGGATTTAAAGATTATCTCAGGCAACGATGGCCTCTTTGTAGCCATGCCTAGTAAAAAGAAGAAGGACAATACCTTCCGCGATATCGCGCACCCCTTAAATCAGGAAACCCGCGACGCTATCGAAAAAGCCGTCTTTGACGCCTACAAACGCGAAGCCGAGTCTGTCGGGCAAACAGCCACTGCCGTTAATGATGACTGAAATCACTTCCGCTGCGGAAGTAAAAGGTAGTTTACTGCCACGGTGGCAGTAAAACCCGTTGACTGACGCCCATATTTTGCGCAATAACCTTGTCGTTCCTAAATTGCTTGATTATCTAAATCATCTTAATTACTTTAGGAAATTCCAGATCGCTCTTTGTTGGGGTGTCGCCAAGTTGGTAAGGCATCAGATTTTGATTCTGACATTCGGAGGTTCGAGTCCTCCCACCCCATCCATTTTCCTACAGAGTTTTGAGTACCTCCAAAAATCCCGAAAGGGTTCCATTACGGTTCTACGGTTCTACTTGTTCGATGGTGGAAGTGTATCCAAAATCTCAAACATCTTAAATA
>CAYPZY010000139.1:0-7334 GCA_964415155.1 uncultured Bdellovibrionales bacterium | reverse complement strand
GCACAGAAAATAAAAATACTTTTTTTCATTTTTTCTCCATCGAAGTGTGGAGTATTTTTAGCCCTATTCATCACGATGGTCAACCGACCTGTAAACTATTCCACTGCCCTATTTCTTTTGCTGAGCAAAGCGTTTTACAGCGCACTTCCACGGGCGATACCGAGGCGATCTTCGTAAGCATTTAGAACCTTTACAAATGCCGGTCGCGATTCACATTGTTGGCGGTAATCTTTAATTTGCGGGTACTTACTAAAAACCTCCGTTTTACGCAATTCGCGCAGAACACAAGTGAGCGCGATGTCTGCAACCGTGAAGCTGTTTCCTGTTATAAATGGTTGTGCTTTCAAAATTTCATCGATGGTGGGAAAGAAGCGACTAAGAATTTCGACATGCCAGGGACGCAGCGCCTTCATTGGAGGATTCGCATCTCCTTGCAGATCAGCAAAAAAAATTGGTAGCGCAAAGGGTTCAATATTATTCAACGACGTGATCAGCCAACGATAAACCTGTGCCCGTCCTCTAAGATCGCGAGGGATCAGCTTTCCAGATTTTTCCGCGATATATAAAAGTATAGCACCTGATTCCGTCAATAAGTAACCGTCATCATCAATGGCGGGTACCTGTTTGAAAGGAGAAATCGTCGTAAACCAATTTTCATCCTGAAGTCCGTTAGGCCCGCAATCAAGTCCAATAGGCTGATACGCGATCTCACACTCTTCGAGAGCCCACATTGCCCGAATATCTCGAGTGTAGCCCCACAAAAAAGGTGGCAGAGTTTTAAAAACATAAACCTTCATTACGATAACCTCTTGGGGATAGTGTACCTGATTTCTTACTGAAATCTACAATTGCCTTTGGCACTCCTTGTGCACTACCGCCACGAAAATATTATTCACTATTAAATCAGGAGAGATCAAATGAAACGGTCAATTTTTACATTTCTGGCAGTATTGGTTATGTGAGGAACTAAATTACCGCTTAGGAAGATCGCGCACTTCTGCAGGCTGATTAACAAAATCAATGATTCAAAACAAGACAGTTAAACGGACCTATTCCCGTTTAGCTGTTTCGAATCGCTACACCTCACGGTATTGCATTGAACTGCCGGCTAAACGGTGTTGAAATTAAAGATAGGAATGAGCTCGACTCTTACAAAATTCAGTCTTTTATTCTTATTGTTTTTTGCTGAAGTTAGCTTCGCGGCCACCGACTGCAATCTCCAAATTTGTCGCTATGTACGTGCCGGCGCTACAGGAACGGGTTTAGATTGGAATAACGCCTATGGCATACTTCCCACGACGCTTATTCGCGGCGCAACTTACTTCATCGCCGATGGTAGTTATCCTGGACGCACTTTGGATCAAGCTGCATTAGGAACGCAATTAATTACGATTAAAAAAGCCATCATTAGCGATCACGGAACTAATACCGGCTGGCAAGATGTTTATGGAGATGGTCAGGCCAATTTCACAAGTGGGTTTGAGATTAATTCTTCCTATTGGGTCATTGATGGTCAGACCGGGGGCGGCGCAAATAGCTGGGATAGAAATTTCGGTTTCAAAATTACTGAAACGTCTGATGCATCGGCGGTGGTTCGCATTGGCTACGAGGGAACAGCGAATAATATTTCAATTAGTCACGTGGCCATGCAGGGTAAAGGAAGTGCTAGCACGCAAGGAGGTTCCTACTCTAACGATGGACTGGCTCTTTGGGGAGTTTCCAACATCACCCTATCCCACTTTCATATGAAGGGCATCGGAAGAGGACCATTCTTCATGAGTGCGCAGGACATTGTTATCGAACACGGCTGGGTTGAATCATATTTTGGAAGCGCTGACGTTCATTCTGAAATCGCAAGTATTTGGGGTTTTGACGGTAACGTCGGTGACACAACATTTCGCTACAATCTTTTTACAGACGTACAAAGCACCGGCGGCTTGATGTGGGATAATTCAAGTAATCCTAGTTCGCATATGTATGTGTATGGTAATGTTTTCTACAAACCGGCAAATGCCGTGTGGGGCCGAGCAAACGGTGTCATCGGTGGTTGGACGAGTAACAGCGAATTCCGTAATGCCATCGTTTACAATAATACTTTTATCAATATCGACCAACAAAGCTTGAGCACTTTGCCTCAGGTTTTTTCGGGGAACATGGCGTTCAACAACATCTTTTACAATTGTGAAAGTCCGGATTTTTCAAAATTTACCAGTCACGATTACAATCATTTCATCAACTCAGGCGGCACGCATGGTGAAACTAACGGGACAAGCTCTTTAAGCGGCAATCCCTTTGTCAATGTTGTCGCCCTTGATTTCAGACTGTTAGCAGCCACCGCGAAAGCTTTTACTCTGCCGCCGCCTTTTAACAGTGATCCTCTCGCAAGAACTCGTGGTGCCGACGGTTTATGGGATCGCGGCGCCTACGAATGGGAGACCGCGATACCAATAAAAGCTCCTACTAATCTTCGGGTAAAATAATACCTACAGTGGCGATTCCACGGTTACTTCGGGCGATGTATTTATAACTATAACTAGAGCTTCCGAAGCAAGGTCTATCTGCTTTTGCAGATCATTTAGATATTGGGCGCCATAGACATCCGCCAGATGCGCTGACCCCAAGGCTGCTATGATGGCGACTGGTGCTGCATAAATTTGTCCCGTAGCCAACAACACGACAGCTAAAACCATCAAAACAACGCTTACTCCTCCAAAGGAGCGTTCTACATTTTTGTAATGGTCAAAAATTCCCTGTAGTCGAACGATCTCCGCGCGCAGGTCTTCTTCTTCTTTCTTTAGAATATCAACAGTAAGAGGATTGCCACTTTTTTTCAGAAGCTTTACAAATGCTACTTTGTGAGAAGCAAAATTCTCAAAAGACTTGGTGATTGCTCCATCGAGTTGCGCGAGAGTTACATCCTTGTTTTCTGGAGTTATGCGAACTGATTTAGCACCAAAGTGTTTTAAAGATTTAATCAATAGAACATTTCTCAAATTCACATATTCCGGCTGATTCTCCAAGTTTTTCAAAAAGACAGTTGAGATTTCCGCATAGCCCTTTTGGCTGATGTCGGAACGAATCTTCATTAAAGAGAGGCCGCTTTCCTTAAAATCTTCTGCCTTCTGGTTTAACCACTGAGCCTGATTGTCATACGAGTCACCACCAGCAAAGGCCGCGGAATTTAATACGAGCACAATCGCCAAAACAAACGAACTAATCTTTTTCATATGTCACCCAATTTACAAACGTAAATAATTTCTTCGTAATCAAGAGGGAGTGGTCCGCTATGCTGAACACGCACGAATAATTTATTGTTTTCTCGGCCGAACGCCATTTTAAAACGATCAGTACCATCCATTTCTGAAATTAATTTGCCATCTTTAAATTCAGAGGGTTTTGTAACTCGCGTTCCATTCACAAATCGTAACATCATCACTTGCGTGTACAAACCCGTAAGCGGATCTTCTTTCTCCATTGTCACAGGAATATTGTCGGTGAAGAACCAACGGTTAGGATCATTTGCCGGAGTTGTTTTAGACCAACTGACCTGCATGCATTTTATCTTGTCAATCTCGGTCAGAAATTTAAGCGCTGCCTGGTGACTAGCGAAACTTGACCTAGCCCACACCTGATGGGCGCTCTGATAAGTTGAGCCAAACGGGAAATTCTCCAGATGCTGATATAAATCAAAAAGAGGATTGGATACTTCATAGTCATCATCTTTAACCTCCGCAAGCCCAAGAACCTCGTGAATCATTAGTCCACCATTTTTTGCTTTTTCGATTTCTGCAGAATTGATTTCAATGAAGTTACTCTGGGGATAGTTTAGCGCATCGACCGCATAACCCTTATTATCCTTGAGGTTCGCCTTCATCCCGACCTTGGCTTCTTTTGCGTTTTTTAAAAGCTTGGCGAGTGGAATCTTTCTATCTTTAATGACGTACTCGTCGCCATAGGCAAGGTTCAATTTTTCGATCATTTGAACCGCGTGACGTTTGAGGGCCATACCTGCTTCGGTACCTCCCCCAGGCCCACCACCACCTTCTTTTGCGAAAAGTGTCATGGTCGTAAAGACTGTAGCCAACAATGGGGGCATTAAGTTCATTAGTTTCTTCATAAAGACTCCTGGATTAGGTAATTCAATACTTACGCCAATATAATGCATCGCATCTACTATATCCATAGCTTTTTTGTCTAAAGGTAGTGTTGTTTTTGACCGATTGGTCAGCATGGATCACGGTTTAGATGTTTTTGGGTTTACCGATTATCGCGTCTATCTCCGCAAACAAATAGAGTTTCTAAAGCATTCAGGAATTTCTAACCTTTCAAAAATCGCGACGGCGGTTGGGGTTCACCCTAGCTATCTGGGACATGTAATGACGGGCACTAAAAATTTAAATTTCGATCAAGCAAAGGATCTTGCCGATGTTTTAAAAATGACTCCTCTTGAACAGGAATATTTTTTTACGCTGGTGCATTTAGACAGAGCCGGGACACAGAAAGCAAAAAAATATTGGCTTATTAAAAAAGAAGAAATTCTCGCAGAACGCACGAAAGTAAAATCCCGCGTCGGTGAGCATACCGAGCTTTCCGATCATGATCGTGCGATTTTTTATTCGAGCTGGATTTACGTTGCTGTGTTTTCGGCGACTTTCATAGAGAATGGACAAACCTTAGATCAAGTCGCAAATCGTTTTCAGATATCACGTTTAAAAACAGAAGAGATTTTAGATTTTTTAGTCCGTACAGGAATCTGTGAGCGAAACGGCGCAAAATACAAACCAGGTACGACTTTTGTTTATATCGGCAATGATTCGCCATTTGTCGTCAAGCACCACACCAATTGGCGGATGAAGGCCATTCAGAAAATGGACTCTAGAGAGTCGCAAGAACTTTTCTTTTCATCACCTATGTCCATGTCACTTGAGGATTTTGCACAGATTCGAGAAATCCTAGCCAAAGGCATACAGAAGTCTTTGGAAATCTGTAAGGATTCACCGGCTAAAGAAGTCGTTTGTTTAAACATCGACTTATTCCGCCTAGCTAATGACAATTGATGAGGGGGCCTTGTACATCTTGACCTGAGACTCCCCGTTCATCGCAGTGAGTGGATTGATTTGACTATTATTTCAAATTTGCCTTTAACTCTTCGACCAACTTTTTACGAGTATCATCCACGCTAACTAATTCCCAAGTTCTTTTATATGGACCTTTAATATATTCCTTGTAAGAAACCTCAGCTGTTTTTACCAGGTCCTCTCGGCCCAACATCTGATAAATAGTTTTCTCCAGCGCCATCAAATGCAAATGTGTTTTTACAGATTCATTCTCGTTGCCAAATTCGCCGTTGAGAGACGCTAAATTTTCCCACTTTACATTGGCAACAATGTATTTGTGAATAAATTCGTGAAAAGTCATTTGAACAATGTGTCTACCCGTCCGCTCACTTTTTGTATCGAGAAAATATCCCACGTTCATCATTAGCGGCTCGCTCATGGGAGGGTAATTGCAAACCGTGGTGGAAACGGTCAGTTCACTTCGATAATAACCTCGACCTACAAATTCAAATAATTTTCGTAAAAGATCAGGACCACTCGCATCCCAAAACTTTTGGTAATGCGGAGTTGCCGCTTCCGCCGCGGCTGCGGTTTCGGGTTTTATAGGAAAATTAGATTTATCAGCGCAACTGATGTCAAAGATGTCAGCGTATTGGAAATCTAGCTTAGGCACCGAGAAATCTGCCTGCGCCGAAATAGATAGTGAAAAAGCGATTAATCCTGTCAAAAATTTCATAATTACTCCGTTGCCAGGTAGCTAGCACCGTATCCATCTACAAACAAGTTCGGTAATCTATTTTGTAATTTTTTGTATTATTTGATTGTGTTAAGCAAAAAGTCGCCAAGTTTTGAGGACTCAGCGACAATCTAACAAGTGCATTCGGTAATCTGTTACTCTGGTACACCGCCGCTACCGCCGCGTTCTGAAAAATCGCGCTTAGTTAAATGTATTCTACTTAAAATAGATCCGTCATTCTTGATTAAGAAAGCCTTCATTCCGTTTGAGGTAATTTTCAGTTTTGCAGCGACGCCAACACACATCTTAATTTGTGATTCACTTGGTTCACGATGATTAAGTGTCTCGATTCCCAAACTTGGACAATAATCCTCCATCCACCATGTTCCCAGTTGCACCGGGCGACGATACAGATATGTGAAAAACTCTGAATCGAGCCGCGTACTGCGACGTAAAGTTAAAGGGTCGGTAGTAAGTTCATAGTTAATGACGTCGACGTTTCGCGATACAACGTCAAGTATTCCAAACTCGTTAAGCAAATCTCCAAGATGAACTTCGATTCCTCGCTTGTTTAAGGAGTAAATGTAAAATTCAGCAAAATTATCAGAACTTAAGATTTTTAGCTCAGTCATCACTCTATAAATATTCATAATTTTACTATAGCCCTTGGGAGCTTTGTGAAAATGATAGATAAGATTTTCAAACTCCAAGATTTTACCGAGGTCAGCTGAAGGGTCGATAGAATAGGGTGCCTCGTGAGTCAAAAGAAAGAGAGCCCGAGTTTCCGGAGTTGCGTTAGTCCAATCAGGCAAAATATATGTAACTCGATCCTTTGCCGTATAAGCAATTAAGGTGAAAGCGCCTTTCACTGGAAGCGAATCAACATAATTTTGATATTGAGTTTTAATTTGTTCAAATAATTTTGCATCAACCACTTCAAGTTCTTGATAGCGATGACTGTTACCAAAAGCCACATTTCGCAAAAGCGCCTTTTGCTCTTTTGGTAGAAATGCCTCGACTTCTTTTAAGATCGATTCAGCAACATCAAGAGTATCGACGTCAGGATAAAAAGGTTCTTTGATATCGGAACGTACCTTTAGACCCGCTTCAGACAAAGAGTATACAGTTTGGCCGATTTTAATTCCTGCGCCGCCGCCGCCAGTTTCTTTGCCATCGGCAAGAATTGTTAGTGGCGACAAAAAGATCAACAGAGATAAACTAAGAGACTTTATAATACTCATTTAAAAACCTCACTTTGTGGTAAAGCAATCCAAGTGCCATTTATACACGACGCAGGTCCTGATATTCCACTGTATTTTAATTAAAACTCTACTCAATAATTGAGTTTTACTTAACGATATAATCATAAGCTTATGAAAAAAAATGTGTTTGAATACAGGGATTATAAAACTTATTTACTCGACTATATCGACTCACAACCGCGACAAGGACACGGCATCCAGTCGCAAATCGCTTCGAAGCTGAACTGTCATTCAGCCTACATCACTCAGGTTCTAAAAAAGGATGCGCACTTTAGTTTG
>CAYPZY010000138.1:0-7375 GCA_964415155.1 uncultured Bdellovibrionales bacterium | reverse complement strand
CCAAAAAAGCTCATAATTTAGCCCATCATTTGGCACTCTATGCTGTTTATCACAACGAAAATCTTAAATAAGAAATATTAAAAATACTCAAGATTACTTAGACTTACAAAATCACCACTAAAGTAGGCCAGTTTAAAAACAGCCAACGCGCTGACCACCCACCACGAAATTATCCACCCATACTGATTGTGTCGGATGTTGGTTATCGGGGTTGGTAGTGTCTAGGCAGTCGCCAGTAGTGAGATCTTGATTGCCAACACAGCTTCTAACGTAGTTGACACCGAAATCGCGGTAGTCGGGTTTGCTAGATAAGACGACGGTATTCAGTTGATTAATGATCTTATTATTATCGATCCAAAATTCGATGGAGCCATCACTGGAGCTGGCGGATGTTGATCTTTTCACGGCGAATTCAACACAATGCCACTGATCGAAAGTTAGAGGGCTTTGCAGTGGGAAACTCGCGCCGTTGAGATTTATATTGGTGCGAAGGAATGCGGAACCGAAGGAGTCGCTAAAATTTATTTGAGTGCCATTAAAGTCAGTGATGATCAGGTCGCCTAGAGAGGAGGGTTTGTAATTAGCAGAAAATTTGAGGTAGAAGCGCACGAAGTAACCGTTAGATGGAGGAAGGCCTATCGATACGACGCCACCTCCAGAGCTGACTCCCGCGGGCATAAAGGTTTCCATAGACTTATTGCCATCGTAGGAAGTGGTAGTCTGAGTAGAAACTCTGACTGTGTAATTCTGCCAGCCCAAATTTTTATATTCAGTCGGTTGGAGGACCGCGTTCGTAGAAATATTCCCAAGGCTGCGGTTTTCAAAATTCTCGCACATCATTACAGAATTGTGGCCACATACTTCTTCTTGTTGGTCAGTGGTAAAAGTATTCAATGTAGTTAGAGACGTTAATGCCGTCCCTGAATCCTGAACGGCAGCCTTGCTAGCAACCCTACAGGTCATGGAATATTCCAAAGACCTTTTATCGATATTAACAGTCAGCGTTCCTCGGCTTAGTTGTGTAGAATCTTGGGCCTTCAGAATAGAGAGTTCAAAGCCGCTGGATTGGTATACGAGATTTTCGCCGGTTGCCGAGCGATTAACTCCAAATAAGGGAACAATTCGCGATTCCCAACTACCATCGCTTTTCTTTTCACCAAGGTAAAGCTTAGCTTTGCTATTCTGAAGAGTTTCATCAATTTTAATGACAACATCGGTTCCGCGATCAACATTTTCCCAACGACACCAAGCCTCGGTGGCGGGAGGTTCCCCTTGCAATTTTGAATTTTCTTTGACTTCGTAGATTGCTGTTCCAATGCCGAGATAGTCACGATTATAAGAGCTAAAATCCACAATACTTTGAGTGAAATCGAAAATGAAGTTCTGGTTTAAGCAACTATCCCAGGTGACAACGATATTTTTTGCATCAACAGTTAGAGCGCCTTGTTCATTAATTTTATGATTTTCACAATCGTATGCAGGATAGGTGCGAACATAATCGCCAAGCCTTGGTTTGCCAAAAAAGCCTTCACCGGTGTCAGCTGATTCAGCCGAGCTTAGACTTCGGTGCGGATCGTTGGCATAGAACTGAACGTTGTTATTGGTTCCACAATTGTGGAAAAGAATCGCCACAATGAAAAAGGATATAAATATTGAAATTTTGGACATGCCTGAATTACGCATTCCCACTTCACTTACCTCTTCCAACCTTAATACATTTCGGAATGTCTCGTTCTGGACTTTAGTCAGACGTCAAAAATAAAAGAGGTGGGTTCTCAATATGATACAGTTTCGCGCTTGCCAGTGCTAAAATTCGGAGATGGCACTTAATGAGGATCTCCTAGATAAAATTGACCACTCCATTCGAAAGGGGGATTTCTCTACCGCTAAAAAAGTCTTGGATAGTATTGCCATCTCAAAAACACCGGAACGATTGGTAATTAGACTTTCTGATTTATTAACTCGGGCGGGAATGTTTAAGCACAACATCAAATTACTATATCCATTTATGTTTAATAATGTAGCTCCCGCTAATCCACGCATCACCGCGCGCTACGCTCTCAATTTACAACAGATAGGTGCTTACCACGAAGCTTCGAGAATTTTTGAAGACTTTGATTTTCCCAAAGCCCCGGAAGCGAACTTTTACTACGCGATAACATTGTTTTCCAAATGGGATTATTCTGAGGCTACCAAATATTTGAAAAAGTATTTACAGGCAAAGGAACTGTCGGTTTATGAGCGACTGGTTGGAAAGGTAAATCTCATCCAAAGTCACTTGGGTTCCGGCGACTATACTGACGGGGAAAGTCTTCTTAAAGAGGTTGAATCAGAGATTGAGAAGCCCGAATACAATTTGTTGCGCGCCAACTGTTTTCAGCTAAAAGCACAATTACTTTACGCGAAAAAGGAATTCCAAAAGGCGCTACAACTTTTAAGCTCTTCGGAAAAAATGCTTAAGACGTTTCCCTCGCACTATCAGTTAACAGTAAGATTTTGGCAAATGATTTGTCAGCTTGCGCTCAATCCCGAAAGCAACCAGGCCCTTAAGGCATTCAAAGAGTTAAGACAAAAATCTGTTAAACTTGGTCGCTGGGCGCTAGTCCGCCAATGCGATTACTACCGATCAATGATCGAGCAAAATGAAGAGCTGTTTCTAAAAGTGTACTTCGGAACTCCCTTCCCGGCTTATCGTAAACGCTTAGAACAGTCGTTCGGTAAAAAGATCACTATTCCAGAACACTACCTATGGAATCCTACGGAAAAAAAAGCGGCACAGAACAATATCGTTGATGTAACCGAGGGTTTAGATTTAAATTCAGGTTCACGATTAAAACGTGGCCAGGTTCCTCACCGTTTACTGCAGACTTTAAGTTCAGATTTTTATATCAACTTCAAATTGGAAACTATCGCCTCTTATGTATTTCCTGACGAGCATTACAATCCATCGACCAGCTATAAGCGCGCCTTCACCGCTGTATCAAAGTTGCAAAAATGGTTTAAAGATAACAAAATTCCCATACAAGTTAAATTAAATGATGATGGTTATCGCATTTACTTTGTCGATCCTTATGTCATGAAAGTTCGTCTCGCCTACGATAACGCTCTCGAATTCGATCCAAAGTCAGACTTACTATCTCATTTAGCCGACAACGAACTCTATTCTGCACGCGAGCTGAGTGGGCTTCTGAAAATACCGTTGCGAACCATTTATAGAAAACTCGGCGAACTAGTAAATAACAATCAACTAGTTCGCGAGAAATTTGGAAACGAAGTTAAATATAGAAAAAACTAGAATAACCAACCGGCCGTTAAGTTGAGGGTAGAAATTTTTGACTCTTTAACATTCCTTGTAGCGACGTTCGCACCAAGCAGAAATCTTGTTTCTGAACTGATTGGCCATGCGTAACCTCCACCAAAAAGAATTCCAAAACCATTTTCAGACTGCGCAGTGAGCGTCGTTGAAGAATCTGAAATGGTAATATTGTAAACTGCGATACCTACGTCACCTCTTACGTACCAACCATCACCTATGTTTTCGCCGAAAAAGTGGTGTATACTGTAGGCAAACAAATTTTGTGAAATTGTAAGAGATCCGGTAGAATCGTGATAACCATCAGATACAAAGTTAAAAATCACTCCGTGCATGGTATGTTGATTGGACCATGGCCAATAGAACCCTAAAACATCAAAATTGAAAGTTGTATGTCTTAGTCCATTTAGACTATCGAGAGAGTTTTGGACGTCACTGGGATATTTTACACCGCTGAATCCCAATCCCCATAAGGTGTACCATTCTTCGATATTTGGCGAAAATTGTTTTCCCGCTGTGGGACGAGGTGGCGGCTGAGTCTCCGCTGGCTGATCAAGTTCACTTTTTTGTTCGGACTTTACTACTGGTGCCGCTTTAGCTTTTTTACCTTGCTCTTGTGCTTGAGTTGTCACAGAAAAACTCAAAAGAAATATAATTAAGAAACGCATTTTGCCTCCTTCAGAAATAAAATCTTCATAGAGGAGGCAAATAGAGTCAATAGGATGCTATGCTTAGCTCTTTTTTTCTTCAATAACTTTGCTAATCATTCGATTGGCTGCATTTCTGGCATGAGCTAAAGTCATTCGTCCCTGACAATAAGCACTGATGACAGCGAGGTCTTTGCTGATCTTGTCGAGATCGCGAATTGTCTTCGGATTAATTCTATTGGCAAGTACTGCCACACGTGGTGATTTAAGAAATAGTCTCGTCGATTTTAATTCTTGAGTTACAGCACAAGCTTTCGAAAAGTTGTCAGACTTTAGCGCCTGTTGTACTGCAAATGGATGCACACCTGCATTTTGAACTTCAGTCGTAATGTTTCTTTGGGCCTCTGACTTCACAGCAAAAGTCGACGCCAACACAAACACCAAAACCGCTTGCGGTTTTGTCATTATTTCCTCCCCATATTTAGATTTTGAATTATATGTATAAGGGAAATTTTCGCAATACAGATAAATTTCAGAGGGAATCCTTACATCTTAGTATGGAAAAAATTCTCAAAACGGTTTGTAAAGCACAATAACGGCAGCGGAGAAACCTAAGACGATTGCAGCAAACCAAAAGTATTTCGCCCAATGATTCTTACGAACAAGAATAAAAACCATACACGCAAACAAAAACCAGATCGCAAACTTTGCGATCGCCCATCCCGGTAAATGCGCATGTTTAATTCCCAGCCTCGCCAGTAAACCAAAGCCACCGGTAATCACCATAAGAAGAGCTATTCCATGCGTGTAAAGGACAGTTTTTCGCCACTGGAAATTTTGCCAATTTCCTTCGATCATTTTTGCGAAAATTGCACCCAGCGAAATAAACATCATGAACATCCCCACAAAATGCATAACTTTATAAACTTGATACGAGATCATTTTTTTCTCCGCCTTTCGCTGTCAAAAGTTTTTACATCCGTCACGTGTTTGTTGTCAGCTGTTTAATCTATTTAAACGAGAACGAGCAGATTTGAGCTCACCAGGACCTCTGGTTGCAATTGTTATGGTTGGAGGAAAAATCTCATGAAAAAGCTAATACTGACTCCCCTACTTTTGATTTTAACGGCCTGTAGCAATGTGGCATTTGATGTAAACCAAGGCGAGAAGATTTTTGCGTGTGATCCCTCAGATTTGCCCTGCTTTCCACCGCCTCTAGTTTCTACGCCTGGTGTAGTTACAATTCTTTTAGCATTGGGAGATAAAGATAATATGCCAAATCCCACTGTCGACCAAGTATCAGCTCGATCCCTCGCCGAAAAGATGGTTCAATATGCTTCACCAAAAGAGGGTCCGCGCGTCTTAGTCGTCGAAGACAGAAACCATCACAATGAATCACCAGATGACTTTACAAATTTGTGGAGAGAGCTTTTGATCCGTTACAACCCCACGCACATTTCTGAACCAACTAACGGCTTAACAGCCGCAGATGTCGCTGGCTACGACGTCGTGTGGATAGTTAACCCGGGACATCCAATGGGTAGTAAACAGACGCACGATACATTGATGGCATTTAGTGGTGGAGTTATTTTATCAGGAGACGACGTTGCTCAAGGGAATGGATTTAACAATTCAGACCTTACTGGTCTCAACTTTCATGATAATGGCACACAAGTTACCTGCAATGGCCAGACATATAGAATTGACGACAACCTCTATACCAACTCTTACAATGTTGTTTTAGATAATGGAAAGTTTGCGGATTTATCGCCGTCGCATTTAGGTTTTGTTTATGGAAATGATATCGACAATACAACTGCCAATTCTTCGGTTGAAGTCTTAGCGTGGGCGACTCCCAATCCACCTGGCTGTAGCGACAAGAGACCCGTTGTTGCCCGTTACCCACGTAATTAGTGGGTACCGCCCTTCACAATGACGATAGGTTTGGGATCGCTTTTAAAAGCGCCCGCGTGCACCTTTAAGGTCACGATCATCGCAGTAGCTAGGAATATAAGATTAAGTAAATTTTTCATCCCGCCCCCTATTTACCTTCGTTAAGATCTTCTTCGGGAGCGGTGATCGGCATACCCAACAAAACTGCCGCTAAAAAACTAAAAATTTCCTTTGCCATTTTTTCCCCCAAAAAGTTCAGTTCAATTTCCTAAACTCTTAAATTAGCAAAATAGATACCAGCAAAACCCGCTAAAAATTGGCCACTTTTGCCCTGTGGAGAGGCAGAAAATTGGAAAATCGTGGTGAAAAATAGGCACCAGTGGCAAACTGGCCTACCTTAATGGTGATGACTTTTTCATGAAGTCATCACCTTCGCTTTTAGGTAATCCTTTATTTTGAAAAAAACTCGATGACTTCCCCTACCGACCTATTCGATGAAATGGGAACTTGGTTTTGCTGGTCGGATAGCGTAGCGGACACTTTGGAAAAGATTGTTCATCAACAATTAGGTAGGCCAGTTTATAAAGTATCAGTTTGAAACACGACCAATCTCAAGCCGATACATTGCGTGCCATAATAATGAATTTGAGAGATTGAGGAATTGATAATCTGATTGAAGGGGGCTTCATGAAACGTCTCGTGATTTTACTTATAGCCAACTTCTCCTTGGTAAGCTGCGCACCGATCAATTTCGATAAGGAGATTCAGTTGACATCAAAGAGCCAGTCTTGTGAAACCGACCCTCTATGTGCTACGCCACCACCACTTGTAACGACACCAGGTGTGGTTACAATTTTGTTGGCTTTGGGCGATAAAGACAACATGCCGAATCCCACTGTCGATCAAGTGTCGGCCATTAGCCTGGCCGAGAAGATGATTCAATATGCTTCTCCTGTTTTTTTGCCAAAAGTATTAGTTGTGTTGGATAAGAACAATCAAGGTGAATCACCTGATGATTTCGTCAATTTATGGAAAAATCTTTTAATCAAGTACGCGCCTGATCATATGAACGAACCAAATGAGGGTCTGAGCGCCAATGATATTGTCGGTTACGACGTGGTCTGGTTGGTAAATCCAGGACACAATCTTGGTAATGAAAAAACATACGAAACTCTCAAAGGTTTTACCGGAGGAGTCATTTTATCGGGTGATAATATGTCTCAGGGCGCCGGATTTGAAATTAATGATCTTACGGGTTTAACATTTGTTGACAATGGTCATGCGGTTACCTGTAGCGGAAATTCTTTTGATATAGATAATAATGTTTTTGAAAATTATTATAACGTTACTTTAGATGCGACAAAATTTACGGATCTAAGCACGAATCATTTAGAATTTAGATACGGCAACGATATCGATAATACAATCGCGACGCCGGCTTTGGAAGTTTTAGCCTGGGCCCAACCCAGCCCTTCTGAATGTAGCGATAAAAGACCTGTTGTTACTCGCTATCCTAAAAACT
>CAYPZY010000137.1:0-7402 GCA_964415155.1 uncultured Bdellovibrionales bacterium | reverse complement strand
GCGTGCCCAAGGTGATACTTGTTTCGATTCAAGTATTTGAAAAGTCTCGGCGTTACTCCCACGAGTTCCCTCATCGAGAGTATTTTGGAGCAGTCCGCTGATCCCGTCACGGATCTCGCGTCATTTGTTGTTGGCGGCAGACGCCTCAACCTCAAAAATGTGGTCGAAAAAATCCAATCTTGTCAGCAAAGTTTGCACTAGACGTAGACATTTCTTTAATCAAGCACCCTCGCTACCGTACCGACAGACAAACGCACCACTTTAGTCCAGCTCTTCGCCCAAAGCTTGTGCCCTCTCAAACTTCCTATAAAATTCTATAATGAATAAACAAGGAGAAATCATGAAACGCCTATTATTTTTAGCTTCAACGATCGTGAGTTTTTACTCTTATCAGGCCGATGCAATGATCGATTTACGGGCTCACTATGGAATGCACGTGGTTGATCCTTCCACACTCAATTCAGTTAACACTTCGGTTCCCGCGATCACCAAGGTTGGTGGCATAGGCGCAGATCTAATTGTTTCTTTGCCACTAGTACCGATTGGCTTTGGTTTACGCTATGAAAAGCTCACAGACAAAGCGGGAACATCACCACTTGATTATGAATTTAACCTTACCCGCACTTCACTCATAGGTAACTTTCGCCTCATTGATACTTTAATCATGTTAGGTGCCATTGGAACCGTCGGTCTTTCTCACAGCAATGAGTACATCGTCGGTGGAGTTAGCAAATCTGCTGGAAGCGTTTCAAGCTTCACCGTTGGTGTCGAAGCAGGAGTCAAAGTTCCATTCTTAGGACTACTTGCTGGTGCCGAGGCTGGTTATCAAAAAATGAGTTTTAGTGATTGGACAGGCGGCTACGCAGGTTCAACTGATTTCAATGGTATTTATACAAAAATCTTTTTAGGCATAAGCTTACTCTAACCAGCAATTTTGTTTTTCAGGTGTCGAGTCCCAGACACCTGAAATGCCTTCACGTCGGCATCATTATCTCGCCACTCATTCACAAATAGAGAATTAGGTACGAGCAGATTCTTGATGAAAACAGCACCTTGCGATTAATCTCGAGAGGAAGTTACTGCCGTAGAGCAGTAACTAACAGGCTTATTCTGCTGTAAATAAACGCTGGTTTTTAGAAATGCTTGCCGTCTTACGTAATTCACCGATCCAATTGCCAAGAATGTTTTGGCTGCGACTACGAGCAATGCTTTTTTGCAGATCATCGGTTTCCGTTTTTTTCTCAGGGGTAATTTCTAAAGATTTAAACTTCACCAGGTACTCAGCACCTTGCGAAGGAACAAGATGTTCGGCCATGGGTTTGTCTTTGGATATAGCTGTTACTACCGATGAAAACTCATCGAAGCTTCCTAGCTTTGGAATCGTAGGATCAGCTAAACTAAACATGCCGGTGTCCTGCCAAACCAATTGGTTTTTTGCCAACCAATCAGAAATAGCTTTTTCGTTTTTGCTAGCAACGGCATCTTTGAATTCTTGAATGCTCTTATGTGCCGATTCTTTTTGTATCAATGTCTTTGCAATTTCCGGTGTCGCTTGCTCTAAGGAGACAAGAGACTTAGGCTTTTTTTCCATAACCTCTAGCAGATGCCAACCAAACTCTGTTTTTACGGGTTCACTCACTTTACCGATTTCCATCGAGAACGCCGCTTTATCAAATTCCGGCACCATCGCCCCATGACCAAAAAAACCGAGGTCACCCTTTTTGCTTTTTGTGCTGTCTTCACTATATTTAGCGGCCAAATCGCCAAAATCAGCTTTTTTATCCTTAAGTTCGGCAGCAATGTTTTTGATTTTCGCCAAAGCCGCGTCTTCAGCTTTTTTATCGCCTTTAGGAGCTTTGATTAAAATGTGGCGGACGCGGACCTGTTCATCAGTGTTAAATTTTGTTGAGTTTTGTTGGTAATAGTCGGCAACTTCCTTACTGTGCTCACCGGCCCATTTGTTAACATCGCCGACGGGTTGCTTACCTTCAAGATCTAAGCTTGAAACACGAACGAATGAAAGATTCATTTTTGTTGACTTAATATCCTGTTCTTTTTTTAGTTCCGTCGCCGTGGGTGAAGAAGCCAATTCAATTAAACTTACCAGCCGTTGCACTCGCAATTCTTTCTTCAGCTGCCCTTCAAACTCACCCGCCGATTTTCCTGAGTTATTAAGGAACATATCGTAACGATCACGTTGAAAGCGCCCTTTCTCTTGAAATGCAGGATGACCAACAATGAAGTCTTTAATTTCTCCGTTGGAAGAAATTATCCCTTGCTTCTCTGTACCTTGAGCAATGAGTTCGCGATTAACTAACTGATCAAAAACCTGTGATTTCAAAAAATTCTGTTGAGCACCAAATTGGCCACCAAAAAATTGACCGTACATCTGCTCCATTCGCTGCAATTCTTGCTGAAATTCGCTGCGCGAAATAACTGTATTGTTGACGACGCCAACATAACTTCCACTTTCGTTGCCGAGATTCCCTTGTGGTAACCCGAACAGCGCAAAAACCAGACAGATAGCGGCGAATAAAAATAATGAAACTATTTTTTTTGTTGAGAGCTCCACGCGTTTGACTCCTTATAGCGAGAACATTTCATTATCAAAACCAAAAAAATTCAAGAACATTTATATCCTATTCCTGTTTAATAATCTTGTGTAATCAGATTTTCCTGCTAAGATTTACCAAAGTATCTTAGAGACAAAACGGATTTTACAAAATGGGACCACTCAACGTAGATTTCAAAAAGATCGTGCTACTTCTTATTTTTGGAGCTGTTCCTCTTATTGCCATTAACACTCAGCGAAATCAGGGAGCGAACTCACTATTTCTGTCACCTTTTTCAGCAGCAGTGGGGTTTGTTCATCATCTTTATTCCGATTTTAGTTCGGGAGTTAAGCAGACCGCCTCTTTTTACCTGAATCTTATCAATATAAAAAAGCAGAATCTCGTACTCAATCGAGAAAATGAGGAGCTCCGTACTCGTCTAAGCCAATTTGATGAGATTCTCCAAGAGAACCAACGGCTCAATAGTTTGTTGGATTTTAAAAAAAATGATCACCTCGATCTCGCCGCCGCGAAAGTGGTAGGCACTGACCTTAACGCTGATTATGATACTATCCGTATCAACCGCGGGACTAAGGATGGCTTGAAACCCTATATGGCCGTCATTTCAACAGAAGGTGTTGTCGGTTATATCTTTCGACCACAGCTTCACACTTCACAAGTGCTACTCGTAACTGACCGCAATTCCGTGGTTGATGGCCACATTCAGCGTTCGCGCGCCCGTGGCTTAATTGAAGGTAACTCACGAGATAAACTGCGCATGATTCACTTGCTACGCGCTGATGATGTCATCGTCGGAGACCAAGTGGTAACTAGCGGGATCAATAAAATATTTCCTAAAGGTTTTCCTATTGGCAAAGTCACCTCTATCGAAAAAGACGCTTACGGAATCAGTCAGCTCGTTGAAGTAAAACCACAAGTAAATCCCTACAATATTGATGAAGTTTTTGTCGTTAAAAAGGTTATTAAAGAAGAAGAGGAGGCTCCGGCCCCTGCAGCGCCCCCAGCAGGTAAGGAAAAAGAAAAGGCTAAACCTTAATGCGTTTTAATTATTTCTTGCTTAACTTAGCGGTTGTGATGGTTTTAGTACTCGCCCTTGGCCTTTTGCAAACGACTGTTTGGTATCAATTATTTTACCCCGTTACGTCTCCAAATTTCTGGCTGCCCGTTGTGGTTTACCTCAGCCTTTACCGCTCGCTGCGTTCCAGTCTGGTCAGCATCTATGTGGTGGGATTATTTTTGGCGGCAATGACTTCGCAACCCATTTACCTTTTATTTCTGTCGCTAATTTTTTTATACTTTTCGACGCAAATTATTCGCGTCAAATTTTTTTGGGCGGGCGCCAGTTACTTTGTTATCGTCAGTACTGTCGCTGTCCCCGTTTACCACTTTTTAGATTGGGTCTTTTCCCTCAATTTTGAAATCAATTATCTTCGCTCACCGCGCCTCGGTGCTTGGTTTTTCGAAATCATTATGATGCCTGTTATCGCTCCTGTTCTGTTTGCAATTATGCGTAAGATTGATGAACTGACCCGCCTGCAAGGTCCAAACGAATATGGGATTGAATCGCTATGAGTTTGAATCTGATGGAAAGCAGTGAAGAAACGAGAGATCTGCAGCCGAGATTTAAGTTTCTCTACATTTCCGTGGGGTTTACTTTTTTGATTTTCTTTGGCCGCCTCTGGTTTTTACAGGTAATTAGTGGTACCGAGCTGCGATTCTTTTCGGAGCGAAATATCAGTAAAAAAACCACGATTCCCGCGCCCCGTGGCATTGTCTTTGATCGCAACGGTCAGGTCATCGTCGACAATTTACCGGGCTCAGAGGCGACGATTGTTCCGCAATATTTGAACAATCAAGACGTTACCATCCAAGAAGTGGCACAAGCCCTAAAGATACCCGCCGCCGAAATAATCAGTGACATTAATAAGAGCAAAAGAAAAAATGGCCCCTTCGAAGCCGTCCGTATTAAGGAAAATCTTACTCTAGAAGATGTGTTTCGCTTAAAGTTACTCCGCATTGAACATCCAGGTCTTAACATCAATGAGGTCATTCTCCGCAACTATCCTCTTAAAGAAAACGGCGCACAGCTTTTTGGCTTCGTCGGTGAAGTTTCCAAAACACAAATCCCCGTACTCAACAAAAAGTATAAAGATTTAAAATTCAAACAAGGTGACCGCATCGGTAAACGCGGTTTAGAAAAGTATTTGGACGAAGAGATTCGCGGTCGCGATGGTGTTCAATATTTTGGCGTCGATGCTCGCGGGCGTGGCGCCGAATTTCTCAGTGAAGATCTATTAGAATCCATTCGCCGCTTCAATGCCAAGCCTGTGCAGGGACGAAACGTTCAACTGACCATCGACAAGGACGTGCAAGAGGCCGCTTACAAAGCTTTTGCCGGAACTGGCCGTATTGGTGGTTTAGTCGCCATGAAGCTAAATGGTGAAGTCTTAGCATGGGTAAGTTCACCTTCTTTCGATCCTAACAATTTTTCCTCGGGAATTTCGCCACAAGTATGGTCACAACTTATTAACGATCCCTACAATCCCCTTACCGACAAAGTCATTCAATATCACGCGGCTCCCGGCTCTACATTTAAAGCTATTGTCGCCCTTGCGGCCTTGCAAGAAAAAGTTATCACTCCCAACACAACCCACTTTTGCCCGGGCAACATGAAGCTCGGCACGCGAATTTATCATTGTGGCAGCAAGGGTGGGCACGGCAACATGAACCTCATGCAGGCGCTTGAGCGTTCCTGTAACATCTACTTTTTCAAACTCGGCATGGCTTTAGGTATTGATAAAATGGCTCAATATGCGATGGCGCTCGGTTTAGGAAAGCGCACAGGAATTGACCTCAACGGTGAAATTCCTGGCCATATTCCCACTAAGCAATGGAAAGAAGAGGTCATCGGCGAACCATGGCAACCCGGCGAAAACTTAAGCAATGCGATCGGCCAAGGCTTTGTTTTAGCAACTCCATTGCAGATGGCACTCGCTTACTCAGGAATTGCCAATGAAGGAATGTTATATCGGCCCTTTCTAGTTAAAAAAATCTTCGACAATCAAAACAATGTCATTAAAGAATTTTACCCGACACTTCTTCGCGATCTCACCCAAAAAGACAGTCCTGCTTTGGTCGACAAAGGCATTTTTCACCTCGTAAAGCGCGGGCTGTGGCAGGTGGCCAACGGTGAATTCGGTACGGCCAAATGGTGGAAAATTCCCGGCGTCGAAATTTCAGGAAAAACCGGCACGGGTCAACTTTTCACTTTTTCTCCCGACCAAGTTTACGCCGATTGCTCGCAAAAACCAATGAACCAACGCCATCACGGTTGGTTTGTCGGCTTCGCACCATCCCAGCACCCAGAAATCGTCGTCGCCGTACTTGCCGAACACTCCTGTCACGGCAGCACCGGCGCCGCTCCCGTTGTTCGCGATGTGATGAAAGCTTACTTCGAAAAATATCATCCTGAAATGCTGAAGCAACCCAAACCTGTCGCAAGTAAGGAAGTGAAATGAAGGGCATCACAGGCTTTAACGTTCAAGAACGCACATTCCTAAAACGCATCGATTGGAATTTCGTTCTCTACATCATCGCTCTAAATTTTGTAGGTCTCATAAACCTCTACAGCGCCACTCACGGCGTTTCCTCTTATCTCAATCGCCTTTTTTATGGACAAATTTTTTGGATCCTTCTTGGTTGGTCTGTTTTTTTCGTCATGACTTTTGTGAACTACGATTTTTTTCGCCGCATCTCTATTCCCGTTTATTTAATAAATTTATTTTTCCTGGCTCTCGTTCCTCTCATCGGTAAATCTTACTACGGCGCCAAACGCTGGTTAGATCTAGGCTTCTCAAGTTACCAACCCTCCGAAACAATGAAAATCGCGCTCATTTTTATTATGGCCCGGGTCCTTTCGAGCCGCCAAAAACCTGAAGGCCTTGGTTTTCTCGAACTGCTAATGCCGCTCTCTCTCATTGGTATGCCCTTTCTTTTAATTGCTAAACAGCCAGATTTAGGAACGGCGATTCTCATCGGTTTTGTCGGAATGGCGATGATCATGTTCATCGGAGTTAAACGCCACATTGTTGCCCTCGCCCTCGTCATCGGCGTCTGCGGAGCATACTTTGCCTGGACTCACGCCCTTAAAGAATACCAAAAAAATCGTATCGAAACATTCCTCGATCCCGGCAAAGATCCGCGCGGTACAGGCTACAACAGCATCCAATCTAAAATCGCAGTCGGTAGCGGCCGCATTCTCGGCAAAGGTTTTCGCAAAGGCACGCAATCACAACTCGAATTCCTTCCTGAACGCCACACCGATTTTATATTCAGCGTCCTCAGCGAAGAACACGGCTTTGTCGGCGGCATGACCACCATCGGCCTTTTTTGCATTCTGTTCCTCATGGGAATTCGCATCGCCTCGCAAGCCAAAGATCGCTTCGGTGTCCTCATCGTCGTCGGTTGCATGTCTTACCTTTTTGGTCACATGGCCATTAACATTGGCATGGTCATAGGCCTTCTCCCCATCGTGGGAATACCTTTACCTCTCCTCTCCTACGGCGGCTCGAGCTTACTGACGACGATGTTTTGCTTGGGGATTATTTCGAGCGTGTCGTATCGAAAGTTCCTCTTTTAAACTGGCCTACATTAATGGTGATAGAACTGACAAGGTTAGAGGATAATAATTTATCCGGCTAAGGCTTTGCTTTTTATTAGGTCTATGACCATTTCTTGTCCCATTTGTAATAGCCAAAATGAAAAACAGTCTGAATCACGGACAATTATTCGGATCGGCAAGTTTTATAGGAAGTCTGACTCCACCTTTG
>CAYPZY010000136.1:0-7425 GCA_964415155.1 uncultured Bdellovibrionales bacterium | reverse complement strand
TGAATTTGAACACGTCCGATTCGACTTGGGTGATGTTGTTTTCGAAAAAGTTCACTGATATTTTTGCGAAGCTTGCAGGCGCCAAGTCGTTAGGACAAAAGCTTGCCGTTCTTTCGAAGATTCGTCCTAAGTATTTCGCACCAAGAATTTCTATCATGGAAGGTTTGCGTGATCCATTCACTGGCTTGATGATGGGCGATACCGCCGAGATTCTCGCAAAGGAATTTGGTATCAGTAGGCAAAAGCAAGATGAGTTTGCGTTATTGAGTCACAAAAAGGCCGTTGCTGCTACGAAGGCGCAAATTCTTCAGCAAGAAATTTCGCCTGTATTTATTCCTCCCAAATTTACCGAAGTCTTAGCGTACGATTCAGGGCCGCGCGATGGTCAGACCATTGAAGCTTTAGCAAAATTAAAACCATTTTTTGACAAAAAAAATGGAACAATTACTGTCGGCAACGCTTGTCCTATTACGGATGGAGCTGCAATGTTGATTTTGATGAGCCGAGAAAAGGCCAATCAACTTGGACTAAAACCTCAGGCCGTCATTCGCGGTTATTCGTTTGCGGGTTTGGAACCTGAGAGAATGGGACTTGGTCCCGTTTACGCCACCGCAAAACTTCTCGATAGATTGAAACTCAGTTTTAAACAACTAGGTCTGATTGAATTGAACGAAGCCTTCGCCGCCCAGGTCATCGCTTGTGAAAAGGCTTTTGCGAGTCAAAAATTTGCGCAAGAGAAGTTTGGCTTGAGTAATGCCTTAGGCGAAGTTGATCCTTCTAAACTTAACGTCAATGGCGGAGCCATCGCTCTTGGTCACCCCGTGGGAGCGACCGGGTCGAGATTAGTATTAACGTTGATGAAAGAAATGAAACGGCGAAACGTTCAGTTCGGTCTTGCGACCTTATGTATTGGCGGTGGGCAGGGCGGAGCCATGATTCTAGAGAGGGAGGCATAATGTCGCTGGTTGAAAGTATTCGCATCGTAGATAAAGGTGACATCGCTCTAGTTGAGTGGGATTTGATTGGTGAAAAAGTAAATAAGTTATCGTCTCCTGTGATGAAACGCTTTAGCGATGTCATCGATGAGCTCGCTAAATCGAAATTTAAAGCCGTCGTCATGATCTCTCGCAAATCTAAGATTTTTATTGCTGGCGCCGATATCGATGAGATTCGTCAGTTTACAGAACCGAAGCAGATTTTGGATGTTGTGCAAACAGGTCAATCCATCGTTAATAAATTAGAAGACCTCCCTATGCCTGTGATTGCTGCGATTAATGGCGCGTGTTTAGGCGGTGGTTGCGAGGTTGCTCTTGCTTGTGACTATCGTATCGTCAGCGAGGACTCATCAACTAAGATTGGCCTTCCTGAAGTGAAGCTTGGAATTATTCCAGGTTTTGGGGGGTGTGTGCGCTTACCAAAACTGATCGGCGTGCAAGGGGCGCTCGACATTATTTTAGCGGGGAAAGCCGTCAATTCTGACAAAGCTCTTAAGATTGGCCTTGTCGACAAAAAAGTTCATCCGGCGGTTTTGGAAGAAAAGGCCTTGGAGTTTGCGCGCGAAATTATCGCCAGCGGTGCCAAGAAAAAGAAGAAATGCTTTCAACCGCGCGGTCTTGGAAATAAATTTTTAGAATCATCTCTAGGTTTACCGATCGTCTTTTCTACCGCCAAGAAAACAGTTCTCGCCCAATCGAGAGGACATTATCCTGCACCGCTAAAGGCCTTGGAGGTTGTTAAGAAAAGTTACTGTAAGGAACGCACAAAAGCTTTAAAAATTGAAGCTGAGGGTTTTGCTGAAGTTGCACAGACTGATGTAAGTAAGAATCTCATTCACGTTTTCTTTTTAGCCGAGGGTGTAAAAAAACAAAGTGGTGTGGGAGCTAAAGAAGTTAAAGCTCGCCCCGTTAAATCTTTGGGAATCCTTGGTGCCGGAACAATGGGTGGCGGTATCGCTTTTGTTGCCGCCAACAATGATATTGAGGTTCGTCTCAAAGATATCAACACCGATGCTATCGCTAAAGCCTTGCAGACCGCAAAAAAACTTTGGGATAAAGAGTTAGAAAAAAGAAAGATTACGACTTACGCCTTGCAAAGAAATCTCGCGCACATTTCTGGTTCGCTGGATTACTCAGGATTTCCGCAGCTTGATGTCGTCGTCGAAGCTATTGTGGAAGATATGGCGATTAAGAAAAAGATTATCGCTGAGACTGCTAAAAATTGCTCTCCCAACTGCATCATTGCCACAAACACGTCGTCGCTTTCCGTTTCGGAAATGGGTGAGGCGCACCCAAAACCCGAGAATTTTGTCGGTATGCATTTTTTCAATCCCGTCGATAAAATGCCACTCGTTGAAGTCATTCGTGGCAAGCAAACTAGCGACGAAGTAGTTGCGACTATTTTTGAATTAAGTAAAAAGCTTGGTAAAATTCCCGTCGTTGTAAGAGACGGGCCGGGATTTCTTGTTAATAGGCTTTTGTTGCCTTGGTTATCTGAGGCAATGTTCTATTTGAGCGACGGTATGGATATCGTTAAGGTCGACAAGATTTTCACTCATAAATTTGGCATGCCGATGGGACCGTTTCATCTCATTGATGAAATCGGTATTGATGTTTGTCTTAAAGTTCTGAAAATTTTTAACAAAGCGCTAGGGGAGCGAGCTGCTCTTCCGCCAGTCTATGAAAAATTATTAAACTCTAAACGTCTCGGAAAAAAAGGTGGGCGCGGATTTTATATTTACCAAGGTAAAAGCAAAACCGTGGATCCCGAAATTTATAAAGAACTTGGTCTTAGCGAACCCAAAAGTGATCACGACGAAAAGGAAATTATCGAGCGAGGCATTTTCCGCATGATCAATGAAGCCGCCCTGGTTTTACTCGATGAAAAAATTGTTGATTCTCCTAATGAAGTAGATTTAGGCATGATTATGGGTGCGGGCTTTCCACCGTTTAGAGGAGGTTTGCTTAAATATGCCGATAGTCTGGGTACGAGTGTTATCTGTGACGAGCTGGAAATTTTAGCGTCTAAATTTGGGACACGCTTTAAACCAACTTTACCGTTACAAGCAATGGCCAAGACTCAAAAGAAATTTTATTCGTGGGCGGACTCGCGGTAACCAGACTAAAATATTGAGAAATATTGGTGAAATGTCTTAATATACTCTGCTTTTCTGCCGAAAAATCCTCATGGTTGTTACTAAACTAAAACGAGTGAGGGTTTAAAATGTTCCCGAAAGAAACACGATTTTTAATCATCGACGACTTTCCAACTGTTCGAAAATTTTTAAAACTCAATCTCATGAAGCTTGGTTATAACACTGTTGAGTTTGCAGAAGACGGCAATATCGCCCTTCAAAAATTAAACGAAGCCCACGCAGCTAATCAGCCCTTTCAATTTGTCATCTCGGACTTAAATATGCCCGGTCTCACAGGCCTTGAACTACTTAAAAAGTGTCGTGAGGATGGCCGTTTTAAAGATTTACCATTTCTAATGTTAACCGCTGAACGCGCACAGGATAAAGTCAAAGAAGCTATCTCGCTTAAAGTGAATGATTATTTGGTTAAGCCTTTTGATGAATTAACATTAAAGAAAAAGCTTGAAGGCATTTACTCAAAGCTTTTCCAAAAGTCAGCGTAAAGGGGCATACAAATGGGTGCTGCGCCAAAACAACAACCACCACCAGAGATAAAAGTAGATCCCATGTTACTAGAGGCCTTTGTCGAAGGGGTAAAAGAAACTGTAAAAACTTGGGCCCAAGTTACCGTCACCGCTGGAACTCCCTCATACCATCGTCCTTTTGAAAGTAAAGGTGACGTTGCTGGTATGGTTGGTATGGTATTCGGCGATTTAAAAGCTATTCTAACAATCAGCTTCGAAAAAGGCGGCCTTTTTAAAATCTTGGGCAACATGTTTGGCGAAGTTTACACCGAGCTTAATGACGAAGTCGCAGGTGCTGCTGGCGAGTTCACCAACACGATCTATGGTATCGCTATCGAAAAACTACGTGGCACCAAATATGATTTTAATATGACTATTCCGAGTGTCATCGTCGGCCAATACAAGATCTCTAGCGCCCACAAAGGTCACGCCGTATGCGTTCCTTTTTCTAACGGCGAAATCAATTTCTATATCGAATTGACTGTCGAACGCCGCCACGATCCTTGATGTTTGTGGATTCATCTGCGCGCTCGGCTTAAATCTGTTTTCATTTTCTACTGCCATCGTGGCAGTGGTTCTTGCGACGTTATTACTGACGGTGCTCGGCTTTTCCTACTGCCATCGGTTTACGACTGACCCTGTTCAGTTTTCCTCACTGCCACCGTGGCAGCGACTATTTGGTGGCGTTGGTATTGCCTTACTGACGATGCTCAGGCTTTCCCACTGCCATCGTGGCAGCTCGTTGTCTTCCGACTTGGTTGTTGTACCTTTGGCGATTATGCGCACCACACAGGGCTCTTAGATTTTCAACCGAGTTATCGCCACCATTCCAGACGGGATTGATGTGATCGGCCTCTAGCATCCAAAGACTGCCGCAGACTTTACCATTAGCAGCCTTAAACTGACAGCTACCATCTCTTTGAAGAATGTAATCCCGCTTTTTCTCCGTGACGGTTTTGCTCTGAGGCTTATCAATAGGACGCTTTGATTTTTTCACCCGCTCTTTAGCTAAGTGAACTACTAGATCACTCCATTTTCCTGTCGGCACTTCATGTGACATAAGATTTCTTGCTTGATTGATGAGGTCCCATTCTTCTTTGGTGAATGAAACTTCAATTCTTACTGAATCATCTTTTTGATGAGTTACTCTCGGTGCTTCTTTAATTTCGAGATCAAGCTCCAAGGCTACAAGCTTTTGTGATTCAGCGGTGTTTTTGTTTTGTAAGGATTTAACGAGTTTAAGTTTTGTGTCTCTGGTGACGTTCTTTTTTTCACGAGCACCTTTTTGTAAGATCACGATCTGCGCCAGATTTAAATCTCCAGACTCAATCTTCTCTGCCACTTCAGGAAGTTCATTCATCAAGCGTGCGGCGTCGATACGTCTTTGGGCAGCACCTGCTGAGTAGCTACAAGCTTCGGTAAGATAGGAAAACAAACTCGAGTAACCAAGTGTTAAATACAAACGTCTCCGATCCGCTTCGGCGATATGTTCTAGAACCTCTCGTAGCAGTGCACGCTCCTGTGAAGACAAAGAAATAATTTTTTGATTCAAAGACTCGTTTGAGAGTTTGTGTAGCTGCATCGATTCTCCTTTTTTGGGGGTGGAGTAATATAAATATAAAATATTTATGAATCAAGATTGATTGCGGTGCGTTTTGTGAGAATTATTTTTTCGACAGACCAACCAATCCACACGAAAAATCCTTAGAAATTTTTCGTTGTGGGTTGGTGTTGGTGGAGCTCGTCTGTTTTGCGATTGTGACGATATGGGGGGAACTCATGCACTGTGAAATTCGTTAGGGTCGCATAGTTGCGGCAGCGACGATGTTAGCGAAACTCCGTCACCATTTAAACACCCACTGCCATCGCGGCAGCAAACCAGTAACCTAACGGCGGTCAAACTCCAGCCACCAAGCACATTCACTGCCACCGGCAGCGCCGTAACCGCGGGAATCGCCGTAAACACCGGCAGTCAAATCCCTACGCACGAGATCTTACAAATGCAACAAGCGCGACACACCTTGCGGATTTAAAATCAAACCGACTTGGCCATCACCGAAGATCGTGGCGCCCATATAGATGGAGGAAACGTTACCAGTATGGCCTAGGCCCTTCACGACAGTATCCTCGATGCCTAGAATGCTATCGACAACGATGCCGTAAGGTTTGTGTAAGCCGTTAATGATAACAATGGTGGATGAAGAGTTGAAATTGAAAGTCGCTTCAGGGCGGCCTTCCAAGATATTGTGCAGATCGAACAGAGGAAGTGTACCAACGCGCATTTTTAACATGGGCTGACCCGAAATATTTTGCACGGTAAATTGTTGCTGTAGTTCGCTTTCAGAAGTGGAGATGACTTGGCTAATGTGTTCTTGTGGAATAGCGTAGGTGCCCTTGTTGCGATCGACAACAAGTGAGCGGAATATGACAACTGATTTTGGTATCGGTAGGCAGATCGTGAACTTCGAACCCTTGCCGATCTCTGATTCTACATCAATGCGTCCTTGAATTTGCGTGATGGAATTGTAAACCATGTCTAGACCGATGCCGCGCCCGGAAATTGAGGTGACGTTTTTGCTAGTGCTAACACCAGATCTAAAGATCATTGAAACGAGTTGTTTGCGATCCATTTTCGCAGCTTCGTTTTCTGAGTAGATACCTTTATCTACGATTACTTTTCGTAGTTTCTCATGATCGATGCCGCGGCCATCGTCTTTAATTTCGATGAAGATGCGCTCGTCTTCTTCATACGCTCTAATCGAAAGTGTTCCGCGCGGAGATTTGCTTGCCGCGGTTCTCTCTTCAGAGGTTTCAAAACCGTGATCAATACAGTTGCGGACGATGTGAACAAGAGAACTTGTGATGACTTCGATAAGTGAATCGTCGATCGAGGTTTTTTCGCCATCGATGACGATGTCAACGGGCTTATTGAGCTCATTAGATAAATTACGTACATCACGGCGGACTTGCAAAAAGGTTTCCGTAATGGCCACTTTTTTGAGATTCATCATTTTATTTTGCATGTCTTGCTGGTACTTGAAGAACTGTTCAAAAAGTTTTGCCAAATGCTCCATGTTCTTGTTGCGATGACCGTGCATGGCAAGTTCAAGTTTAATGAACTTATCAATCATGTTTTTAGTAATAGTCATTTCACCGTTGATGCGCAAAAAGTCTTCAATGTGGGAGCGCGGAATTTTAAGCCAATCTTTTGCTTTGTGAGACTTTGCTGATTTGGAATTTCTAGAAGGCTGGGGCGAGTCGGCACGTTGCTCAGAAATTTTGTGATTACCGTCATGTTTAAAGTTTTGAAATATTGTGCACAGCTGATCGAGATCGAAATTGTCCTCTTCGCCATTTTCAAAAGCGCCAATTAATTCCCAGATTGTATCTTTGCTTTGTAGCAAGATTGTAATGACGGATTTGCCGACAGGAACCGTTAGATTTTTAACACCCTCTAGAGCATCCTCGCAGCGATGACAGAAATCACTCAGAATGTGATTTTTGAAAAAACTGCTGCCGCCTTTAATGGTGTGAATAATTCCAAAGATGTGTTGAATGGTTTGCGCATCGGAAGGGTTATCTTCCAGCGCGAGAATAAGGTTTTCCATTTCATCAAGCATTGTCGCGAATTTTTCAATGCTCTCGCCGACGGCTTCACGCTCCAGCTTGACCTCTTCGATACGAATGGCGACGAAATCAGTAAGAAGCTGCAGTACTTCGTTGCGATGATAGGGCTTGTGCAACAAGGGACAAGATTCGGTTTCTCCTAGG
>CAYPZY010000135.1:0-7457 GCA_964415155.1 uncultured Bdellovibrionales bacterium | reverse complement strand
GGATCTACAGTTTCTAAAACCTTTTGAGCTTGTGAAACATTGAGACCGATGTTGCTGGCGATAAGGTCTGCAAGGCGACCGGGTTCAGCGATATCATCTAGTACAAGTAAAATGTCAGGTGAAAGAGATTTGCCAAGAGCAATAATTTTTTCGATAAGCTCTTTTGCATTTCTGATCATTGCTTCGTATTCGATCGAAGCGTTTTTTGTATCGGCTTCAGGTAATTTTTCAACTTCGACATGGAAACAGGGAGAAGTTTTTACGAAGTTTTTGATTTTACCTTTAGTCACGCCTTGAATGAGAATTTTCACGCGTCCGTCGACGAGTTTTCGCATTCTCATGATCATTGCGATGGTGCCGGTCTGATAAATTGATTCTTTGCTCGGATTCTCTTCAAAAACTTCTTTTTGTGAAGCTAAGAAGATCATACGATTATTTGCTAGAGCTTCTTCAACAGCTTTTATTGAAGCCTCTCTGCCCACATACAAAGGCAAAATCATATATGGAAATACCACGATGTCTCTTACAGGAAGCAAGGGCAACGTGCTTGGAATCTCTATCTCTTTATTTTCGAAATTCATTTTTTAACCCCAACATTATCAAAGTTGCTTTTTTTACCTACAAATTTGTCGGCGCGAACTTTATGGGGCTTTAAGAAAAAGAAGGATAGGCTAGTCTGGAATTAGAAGAATTTTAAGCGTAGTACTGCTCTTCTTTTTCCTGTGCAACCTTGCAGTCAATACAAAGGTTGGCTACTGGTCTCGCCTTTAGGCGATTGTAACCGAGTTTTTCGCCACATTCTTCACACCCACCATAGGTGCCTTGTGCGATTTTCTCTAGGGCTCTGTCGATTTTCTGGACCAAAACACGTTCACGTTCGATCAAACGAATATTGAGATTGCGATGAATTTCTCCAGTTGCGATGTCTGCTTCATCTCCTACAAGCTGCAAACCACCGCGCGTTTCTGAGCGAAAGTTTTGAGTTTTGTTAAGAAGAGTTTGTTTTTGTCGCAACAAAAGTTGTCGCAAAGATTTTATTTGATCATGCCGCATGTTTCCCTCCGCTGCTAATCAATGTCGTGTTGGTAAAACTGCAACCGCCATGGTTGCTCGTTTCACGTGCTCATCCATAAAAATCTGCACGAAAAAAATTGTACAGAGCGTGTAAGATATATTTATTTTAGGTTAAGTTTGTCATCAAAAAACGTCTAAGCGCTCAATATTAATGCAGAATTTTGCCGCGGCGTAGATTAAGGAATTTTCATTCTTGCGACTTCATTTAGCATACAATTTTTTGCGGGCTTCGCGAATTTCTGCTCCCTCAATGCTAAGTGTGGTCCAGGGAATTAAACGCAATCTTTCGGCTTCGATTATCTCTTCTGTTTCTTCACAAACACCAAAGGTTCCGCGCAAAATACGATCTAAAGCTAGATCTATTTCAATGAGCTGTCTCTGCAAACGCTGCTGTGAAAGCAAAAATTCATTCTCTTCCAGCATGAAGACAGTTTGGTCCGCCTCATCGCCACTTTGCGAAGAAAAATCGCGCTTGGTAAATTCTTTTTGCTGAATTTTCACACGATTAAGAATGTCAGATTTAAGACTCAAAAGTTTGTCTCTGCATTCCTTGATAAGATCTTGTCTCTTTTTTTGCGAGAAACGCATAATACCCTCCTAGTTGGTATTTTCGGGTTGAGGCCATCCGTGGCCACCTACTTAAGGCTGATCTTCCTGATCGCCCGCCTACGACTTTAATCGCAGGTAAGGAATAGACCCGATTGCCCGGAGGATTTGGTTAAGGATTTTTTTTTGTAAATCGAATTAATTTTTTCTATGGTTTGCGGCGGCTAAGAACCTGTTGAATCTGACCGTTAGAAACCGTCATTGCCACTAGTGGCCGCATAAATTCTCTATACTTGGTGACAGTTATTGGCCCTATTGCACCCGGCAACTCTTTAACTTCATTAAGGTACGAAATAACCCCGGTTCGTGAAGAGGCCCCGCGATCCAAAACAGAGCGAAGAATTTTTCCTGCATCATAAGCTTGGATCTCAAAGTTAGTAGGTTTTTCATTAAACACGGCTAGGTACTCTTGAACAAATGGATACTGTTTCATTTCTGTTTCATTGGGAATGTAGGAATCGACGAAGAGAGCGTTCTCGACCATTTGTTGGCCGCGTTTAATTAACGAAGAGGAATTCCATAGATTTGTCCCCAACAAACGAATTCCCGAAATATCATTATAAGCTAACATCGGCGCAATCTGACCAACGGCCTTAACATCATCAGGAATAAAAAGTGCCTCAAAGTCTACGATCGGTGGTAACAAATCCTCTGGCGGCAAATTGCGTTCGCTTAAACGTTTTTGTTTCTTTTCCCATTCTTTAAGATGCAACTTGTATTCATCAATGCGGTCTTCAACGTAGAAGGTTCCAACTAGACGTTGGATGTGGCCTTTAAAATCTGTTTCAGTACGCTGGTAAGGTTGGGCGCCGTTAACCTGGCCGTTACGACGTAGTACCTCATCCCAAAAAATATTAGCGTATTCGACGCCATAAGGATCATTGGGGTAAAGGACCGCAAACCTATTGATATTGTAATCTTCCATCGCCACTTTAACTAAATGACGAACATACATTTCGCTGGTTGTAGCGTTACGGAAAACGGTATCGCCAACTTCACGTAGTCCGACTTTTTGCGACAAAGCGATGCTGGGAACACCCAACTCATGAGCTTTACTCGCCACTGCCATCGCTGTTTTACTAAGAAGGCTTCCTACGATTGCAATAACGTGATCTTCTGTTACGAGTCTTTCAACGGCGCGCCGAGCGGTGTCGGGATTTCCTTCGCTATCGATTACGGCAAGCTGATAGTCTGACTTCTTTTGACCGTAAAGGCCAAGCCCCAATTGTAGGCCGTGTAGGGTGCGCAAACCAATTTTCGCATATTTCCCCGAGAGAGGTAGTACAGCGCCGATTGTTTTAGAATTTACCACTCGTCGGGCATTAATTTGGTCTAAATAACTTTTCGCCTTTTCAACCAGGGGATCATTTGGAAAAAGATCCACGATGTTTAAAAAATAATCGCGGGCTGAAGAGTAATTGCGATCCTCTATGTAATAAACACCTAGATTGTACATTGCTTGAGCGCGAAGAAAACGAAACTCCGGTTCACCCGCGATATAATCTAACTGTTTTATGTCGACAGAACTATCAAGCGCAGAATTCGCTTTAATTCGCGCCTGTTCTCTTTTTGTCGGGTCATCGAAAAGCTCTTCCAACTTTACTAAAGCACGAATCGATTCAACTTTCTCACCCAATTGTTTGTGAATATCCACCTTGAGTTCGTAGATGGTAATGAGTTGTTCTTTGGTCGTGTGCTCCCATTTTGCCGCCTGATTAAGGAGCTGCGCGCTTTCGTCCCAACGTCCGAGCATATTCAAACTTTTTGCCGCCCAAACAGTAGCTTCAAATTCTTTTGGCGAAAAAACATCGGACTTTACCACTGCTATAAAGTTGTCGTAAGCATCTTCATACTTTTTAGCTTTAAAATAAATATCGCCACGTAATAGGCGAGCATCCATTGAGAGATCTGAACCAGGGTAGTCATTAATCAACTTTTCCAGTTTCTTAAGAGCACGAGCTTTGTTGTTAGAAGCTAAATCACTTGTTGCGCTACTGTAGAGTTTGGCCGCGGCGGGTGGGGCTTTAGTTGGCGCTCTTTTTTTTGGCGTCGAAACGCAATTGGTGAGAGATAAAATAAAAATAGCAACGATGAAAAGTTTTAACTTCTGCATTTATTATCCCAGTTTTGTTTTTAGGTCTTATCTGACCTTACGAAGTCTATTTGCCTTGTCTTTAAACTCTGAAACAAGGTGATATGAAGACTCGCTTATGTTTAAATCACGCAAGAGTTTTAATTGATTTTCATCAAGATCTTTCGGAATGTCTATTAAGATTTTTACTAACATGTCGCCGGGTGTCCCGCCGCCAAGGCCTGGGAAGCCTTTATCCTTTAGGCGCAGCACCTGTCCTGAGATGGTGCCTTTGGGAATTCGCAATGAAACAGTTCCGTAAAGTGTGGGAATTTCTTTTGATGTGCCGGTGATCGCTTCAACAAAGGTGATCGGTAGTTCTAGCTTTACGTCATTGTCGCTTCTGACAAATAAGGGATGATCGTGAATGTTGATTACAACGTAAAGATCCCCGGGTTGTTCCCCGGCATTCCCGCTGTCACCTTCATTGGTTAATTTCAATTTTTGGCCGTGCTTAACTCCGGGCGGGATCGATACTTCAAGTTTGGCTGACTCTTGTTGATTGCCACGATGACGTAAGAAGGAAATAAGTTTTTTTGCTCCATGAGCTGCGTCTTCAAAGGAAATATTGAGTGCATAGCGGAGATCAGCGCCTTTTCGCGGTCGGCGAAACTGGGATTGGGTTGAACCAGGATCTTGTCTGGGGCCGCCCCAAAAATCGCCAAAGAGATCACCAAAGAGATCTTGAAAAGAGGGCACATCCTGCTCTGAGAAGCCGCGAGTGAAATCAAAGTTTCCCGGTCCGGGTCCGCCAGGGCCATCGCGACCTTGCGAGAAAAAAGGATTCTCTGAATAGCGATCGTACTCACTACGCCGAGTCTGATCACCGAGAACATGATAAGCTTCAGAAATTTCCTTGAATTTGGCTTCAGCAGATTTGTCGTTAGGGTTTTTGTCAGGATGATATTTCATCGCCAGCTTACGATAAGCTTTTTTGATTTCTTCGGCGGTAGAAGATTTGGTGACGCCTAGAATGTTGTAGTAGTCTTTTTGCTTCATCGCTTATTATTCGTTTTCTTTCTTGTCAGCGGCCTCAGCGGCAATCATCACTTGGGCGTGACGAATCACCCGATCGTGCAGTTTGTAGGCTTTGCGAAACACACGAGTAATTGTGCCGGGCTCGGCGCTAGACGGCTCTGTTCCTAAAGCTTCGTGAATCGAAGGGTCAAACATCTTCCCTTCACTGGGAATTTCTGTGACTCCAAATTTTTCGAGTGTGGATTTTAACTGACTGTAAATTAAATCCATTCCCTTTTTGAAGGCTTCAATATTGCCGATAGAGCTAGAGCTACCAAGGGCGAGATTAAAGTTGTCTAAGACTCCGAGCATTTCAGTAACTAGGTCCTTGGACGCATACTTTTTAAAATCGATGCGATCCTTTTCGGCGTGCTTTCTGTAATTATCGAATTCTGCGTGCAGATAAAGATAATCTTTTTTTGCCGCATCGACATCGGCTTTTAATTTCTCAATTAGGTTTGTATCAGGTAACGCTTCGACTGAGGGTTCGGAGCTTTCTTTTTCTTGACTGTTATTTTCTTCCACGCGATCTCCTCAATAGTTAAAATTGTACCATAACAATTTATTCACGAATTTCGTTTAGGCAAGACGAAGTAAAAAGAATATGAGGAAAAACAACGTTACTTAAAAGTTTTCCTTTTTTACTGAGTCTCCATGAATCATCTGAGAATTCAATAAAGCCGTCATTCATCAGCGGTTCAATTCTTTTTCCTACCAAATTAACGACACCTTCACCAAACTTACAACGCAGGGCGCCTTGGGCTAGGCCTTTGGCGGTGCGAAGCGAGGTGTGGCAGTAATCAGTGAGGGATTGGTGTTGTTCGAGCACCTCATACTGATCCTTTGGCAACGATCCGTCTTTCTCAAAATTTAAAAAATCACTTAGTGAAGCTTGCTTAGTATATTCTTCGATGGACTTTGCATTCCAGAAGCGAATTCCCCACGGAGACAAATTAAAGTAAGAATGACTACTAAGTCCAACTCCCCAGTAACTGTCATCGGTCCAATAAAGTGTGTTGTGCTGACTTTCAAAGCCTGGTTTTGCGTAATTGGATATTTCATATTGAACATAGCCGTGAGCCGCTAATGAATCATCGATGGCCGCGAACATTCCAAGCTCGGTATCCTCAGCAGGTCGCCCTACCTGCATGGGGTGGTGCGAAGGTAAAGTAAGGCAATAGGGACTTACATGCGGCGGGTGAAATTCGAGAGCAGTAGCGATGTCGCTTTGTAATTCGCTGAGAGTCTGGGTTGGTAAAGCAAACAGAATGTCTAAGTTAAAATTAATTTTATTTTTGTGCAAAAGACTAAGAAGTTGCTTTGTATCGTTAGTCGAGTGCTTACGGCCGGCGACCTTTAAAAGTCGCTCTGAAAAAGTCTGGGCGCCAACGCTGACGCGATTAACGCCATTTTCCAGGTAACCAAAAAGCTTCTTCTCATTGATCGTGCCTGGATTTGCTTCAATCGTAATTTCTGTCTGCGAATTTATATTAAATCCTTGCTTTGCCAGGTGGGTCAGGATCGATAATATATCTTTAGGATCAAGCAAACTGGGTGTTCCGCCACCAAAATAAATGGTGTGAACATCACGAAAAGGGACGCTCGGTGTACGCAAAGTAATTTCAGTATTTAAGAGTTGGAGATAGTCCTGTTGTGGTAAAATTTGATCGTGCTTATAAGTAGCGAAGTCGCAATAAGGACAGCGTTGTAGACAATAAGGAATATGAATATAGATTCCAAACTTCATAGGGAAACCGTTTTATGCCAATAAAATATAAATTGCCAAATAAATTATCAGTGATTTTGATAGAAAGTAAAAAAGCGCCGGTGGTGTCGATTCAATTATGGGTTAAGACAGGCAGCGCCGACGAGGAAAAGGGCCAAGAGGGAATCAGTCACTTCATTGAACACTTGGTTTTTAAGGGGACTGATGAATTTGGCGTCGGGGAAGTCGCAAAAACCATTGAAGGACATGGCGGGGAACTCAATGCTTACACAACTTTTGATCAAACGGTTTTTTATGTCACGATGTCTCGGCATTATTCGGAAATGGGTTTAAAAGCGATTAGCCAAATGATGGGGTTTCCGACTTTTGACGGCAGTGAGATCGACAACGAAAGAGAAGTCGTTATTGAGGAGATTAAGCGTTCTAATGATTCGCCCGGCAGTCAAGCGAGCCGAATATTATTTGAAAATGCGTACCGCCGACATCCCTATGGTATTCCTGTTATTGGTTACGATAAAATTATTAAAAGCGTTTCCCGTGAAAAGATTTTAAAGTATTTCGGTAACCGCTATGTTCCTTCGAACATGATTTTAGTTGTAGCCGGAGATTTCGAAACTAAAGAAATGAAAGCGAAGGTTGCCCAATATTTTGGTGCGTTCAAAGCCAAAAAATTAAAGCAAATAAAGAGAAAAAGGGAGGCGGCGCAAAGTTCTCCGCGAATCGTTGTTAAGCAAGCTCCTTTTGGCGAAAATTACATCTACATCTCTTGGCAAATTCCAGACATCAAACACAAAGACATTGTAGCGTTAGATTTGCTTTCGATGGTTTTTGGTGAGGGAGACACTTCGCTCCTTTACCGCAAACTTCGCTTAGAGTCGCCGACAGTAAATTATGTGGGTTCGA
>CAYPZY010000134.1:0-7469 GCA_964415155.1 uncultured Bdellovibrionales bacterium | reverse complement strand
CCAAAAAAGCTCATAATTTAGCCCATCATTTGGCACTCTATGCTGTTTATCACAATGAAAATCTTAAATAAGAAATATTAAAAATACCCAAGATTACTTAGACTTACAAAATCACCACGAAAGTAGGCCAGTTCTAAAGGTGTTTAGTAATCAACCCCACAATACTCTCCTTCGCATGACGGCCGATCATTTTTTCAACTTGGCGACCATCTTTGAAGAGTATCAAAGTGGGAATGGAGACGACGCTGAATTTGGCGGGAGTTTGCGGGTTTTCATCAATATTGATTTTTACGATTTCAACCTTGCCCGACATTTCTTGAGCGATTTCTTCAAGGACGGGAGCAATCGCCTTACATGGTGGACACCATTCAGCCCAGAAATCCACTAATACAGCTGTTTTAGAGTTAATGACGTCAGTTTCGAAATTTGTATCTGTACTTTCTTTGGTAAATGCTCCCATTTGGGACCTCCGCTAAAAAGGCATCCTATCCAAAAATCGAGAAAGTGTCGAATTCCAATTCGACTTGCCGCGCTGAACATTCAGCTTAAGTATTATATTTTTTTAGGGTTTTTACCGATAAGAGTCCAGATATGGGTGCAAAAAGAATCCTCATTGTTGATGATGATAAGACTATTTGCGAGGCCTTAGCCAAGGCGTTTAGCAAAAAAGGTTTTCATACTTCGGTGTGCCACCGGGGTACTGAGGCATTAGAAAAACTCAAAGTGAACGAGTTTAAAGCGCTCTTAATAGATTGCATGTTGCCGCAGCTAAATGGCGTGGACTTAGCCGCAAAAATCACTGCCGAGAAGTTGTCCCCGGCACCCATTTATCTCATGAGTGGAATTTATAAAGACAAGCGTTACATCCGCGAAGCAACGGCGCGCACTCAGGCGGTCGAATTTATTCAAAAGCCGTTTAATATTGATGAAGTTTTGAAGGTTATCGATCAGGCCACTGAAAGTAGTATTGATCAAGCAAGACCACCGCTATTTCGTTTGTTGTCTGATCCGCTAGCCGATGCCCGTGAGGTTTTAAAGGCCATTGACTCCACGGAAACAATTCATAGTTTTGATCTTCCAATTGTTTATGGACTGCTAGTGAGTAGTGGCGCCGCGGGACATTTAAATGTTGTTGAGGCCGGCGGTGATGTTTATGGAATAACACTTCAACCGAAAAAGATTGTTAATGTCGACGCTAATCATAGCAAATCGTATCTGGGTTCACTATTGGTTGAAAAGGGATTTTGCACCCGAGAAATGGTCGATAAAATTGTCGCGGAACCAGGGAATAAAAAACTGGGACAGCGTTTGGTGGAGTCCAATTACATTAGTCCCCATGCCATTTTAGAAGTGATGGCAGATCAGCTGGTAATTCGTTTAAGTAAGACAATCTATGATACTTCGGTTTCTATAAATTTCAGTGCGGCTTCTGACATTAAGGACGGTCCCGGTATTGATGAAGAGAGCTTCAATGTTTTGCTTCACGATTGGATTATGTCGAAGATTCCATTCCCTTGGTTGAAAGCATTCTATGTAACCTGGATGGATCAAGAAATCATAAAAGGACCCTGTTACGACCAACTGCCGGCAGCAGCGAGCGCACCCGTTTTTCGCCGACTTCCTGGGTTTGACAAGATTGTCGTTTCTGGAAAAACCATCGATCGGTTACTCACCGACTCTGAGTACAATGAACACTCCTATTTTGTAGCCCTTCATTATTTGGCCATTCGCCGAATAATTTGTTTTGGAGTTAGAGAAGAAAACGTTAACTACGACAACGTTAGAAACCGACTCACACGTGTTCGCAAAGAAATGGAAGGCAAAAATTATTTTGAAATTTTGAATGTGAGTCGCAATGCTCGCGACGCGGAAATTAAGACGGCTTACTACGAGTTAGCAAAAACATTTCACCCCGATAAAATTGCCAAGACTGCACCTAAAGATGTGGAGGATCTCAACAGAGTGATTTTTGCTGACATTGCGACCGCTTTCAATACGATCAAAGATCCACAAAACCGCAGTAATTATTTGCGCGAACTTGAACAGGGTCGTGCCGATGAAATGTTGAAGGCAGAGTCCATTTTTGAAAAAGGTAAGGCGCTGCTGAAAGCGGGACAATCCGTTGCCGCCCTTGACCACTTTAACGAGGTTTTAAAAACTAAATTTGTGAAGACCGAGCTCACACTCTATCGCATCTGGGCGCAACTACGAATTAGTGAGACCAGTAAAAAATCTTTAAAGATCCGCGATATCGAAGCCGCCCTTGATCAAATTCCACCAGAAGATCGCCATGATGCTCTCTATCACTTTGTAAAGGGACTTTTTAACCGTTATATCGGCTCTCTCGAGGTAGCAAAAAGCTGTTTTGAAAGATCTATTGCAATCGACCCACAATCCATTGAAGCACGCCGCGAACTGAATGTGATTCGACTAAAACATTCCAGTGACGCCAAGACCGTAGATATATTGCGAGCTGATCTAAAAGACGTGGTTGGTCTTTTATTTAAGAAAAAGAAACGCTAACCCTTTTTATAAAGCGCTCTAACGAAATCACGTCGTGATTCATCAAGATCCGGCTCTTCGCCTTCTGTGCGAATGCGCGATACTTCCCGTTGAATTCTTTCGCGATCCATTTTCGACTGCTTGGGCAGTTCTTTGGGCAAAAACTTACCCGTTAACGCCTTAGTGGCTTCACTGGTGTATTTGCCAGTACCCTTGACGGTTTGACGAACCGATTCATCACCCCTATCACTGCGTTGGTGAGGATCGGCTGGATCATGACTTTCTTCTGCATCGTTAAAAGTGTTAACCTTTTTTTGAATATGAATAGAGTCGGTTGACTTTTCTTGCGCTGCTGCCCGTTTTAATGCCTCAACTTCTGCAGTGTTGGTAAAGAGATCATCATCGGCTTCAGTTTTTTCTTCCGCAAAAAAATTGTTGGAAGGAGTCTTTGACCGAATCCACTTGCCGTCTTCGGCGGGTTTTTCTTTCGATTTTACAAAAGTGGATTCCTTATTGGCATTTGCTGCGTTGGCCGCACTGGCGGCTTCGGCACTTTTAGAGATAAGCGTCTCCTTTAAGGCTTGGAGATCCAGTTTACCGATCTGGCTAATGAGTTCTAAAACTTTAGCTGGGTTAATTGGCGTTTCTAAAAAGCCAGCCACCTGCAGGCCGCCAAACTCTTGGGGCTTTATTTTAAAATTTGGCGAGATGGCCAAAATAAATTTCGTTATTTCATTTTTTGCGTTAACTTTTCGAGCGATGTCGATACCGTTTATTTTTTTGCCTTTGGCTGTTACTATGGCGAGGTCAGGGCGGAATTGTAAAAACTTATCCTGCAAGGCTACAGTCGTTTTAACGACTTCGACGTCAAATTTTAATTTACGAAGCATGGACTCCAAAAGATGGGTCTCTTTTGCTTCCTCTAGAATTAACATGATTCGTCTCATTCTATTAGTATCACTTGACCCATTTCTAATGGTCAACTTTAATTAAAATTGGGGAGAATGATCTGAACTGGAAAACCGGGCAATCAGCATTTTGGTATATATTTAGACAAATGCTTCCTTACTATTTGGTAGGGGTTATTGTCTTTCTGCTTATACTTCTTATGTTCCAGGCGTTACGACTAACCGAGTTCGTCTTGGTTCACGGCGTAAGCTACCTCACTTTGGCCAAATTAATTTTGTTTTTATCGACAAGTTTTCTACCCGTCATTTTACCGATGAGCCTTTTGTTCACTGTGCTGTTTATCTACAACCGCCTGAGTGGAGATTCAGAAATTCTAGCATTCTATACTTTAGGTTTAAATGTGTGGACACTTTCTTTGCCAGCGGCGGTACTGGCCACTTGCGTGGGAGTCGTCTCGGGATTTACTTCTTTTTATTGGGGCCCTTGGGGGAATCGCCAGTTTGAAGTCCTCATTGAAAAATTAGGACAGATGAAGGCAGAAACCGCGATCAAAGGTGGAACTTTTTCTGAAGGTTTTTTTGATTTCGTGATCTATGCAAACAGGGTCGATGCAAAGAAAGGTCAGATGTTTGACGTTTTCCTTTATGATGAACGCGATCAAAACAACCCTTTCACGATCATCGCCAAAGAAGGTATTATTATTCACGAATCCACGGAAACAGAACACCGCGGATTCTTGTTATTAAGCGACGGAAATATTCATCGCGCACGCGATTCGAATTACACAAAAATTGATTTTAAAACCTATCGAATCAATCTCTCCAACCCGATTCACATGCGCTTTCGCGAAAAAAGCATGAGTTCTCTGACCATCGCAGAGATCGAAGAGAATTTACGCGAAAACCCCAAAGATGCGGCCATGGCGAAAGGGCTTGTTCTCGAATATCACAAACGTTTTGCCATCTCTTTTGCTTGCCTACTTTTTGCCATTGTGGGGGTCGGAATTGGCACTACAATTTACCATCGCCAGGCAGGTGGCGGAATAGTCATGTGTATTGGGCTTATTGTTTTATATTGGGTGCTTTATATCGCCGGGGAAAACCTCGCTCGCTCACAAAATGTGCCTCCAATATTTTCAATTTGGTTAGCTAATATCGTATTTGGGGGATTTGGCATTTGGAAAATGCTAAGATTAGCTCGAATCTAAAATCGGTTGACTGCCACCAACGGTTTGATAAGGTGCTGTTTTTCCATGGAATATAATAAAAACACTCTCAACAAAAGCGTCCCTTTTTCGCATCCGTATTTTAGCGAAAATCCTCACCAAAATTTAATTTTTTTGGCGAAACAAATTCGTAAAGACGTTCTTAAATGGACCCATCTCACCAATAGTGCTCATTTGGGTTCTTGTTTTTCGGTGATAGAAATTCTCACCGCTCTGTACGCTACTTTTTTAAAAGTTGATCCGACAAAAACGAGAGATTCAAAACGTGATCGTTTTATTTTGAGTAAAGGTCATGCCTGTTTGGCCCTATACTGCACTCTCTATCGCCAGGGTTTTATCAGTGAGAGTGTTTTAGAACGTTATGGGATTGATGGCGGCACCCTCGAACATCACAACAAGATGAATCTTGATTATGGTATTGAACTTTCCACCGGTTCACTTGGTCATGGTTTACCCGTTGCCACTGGCATGGCTCATGTTGGTCGACAGGAAGGCTTTCGTGTTGTCACAGTTTTAAGTGATGGCGAATTAAACGAAGGAAGCAATTGGGAAGCCATTCAGTTTGCTTCACAACACAAGTTAGAAAATCTTTTTGCCATTGTCGATTGTAATAAAATTCAAGCTCTTGGGAACACAGCTGACATCATGAATTTAAATCAACCCGTTCTGACTGATAAGTGGAAAGCTTTCGGTTGGGCTGCAGTCGATGTCGATGGGCATAACTTTGCTCAGATTCTCGCCGCTTTAAAAGACCTTTCTGAAGTCAGGAACCAACCGAAAGTCATTGTTGCTCATACGGTTAAAGGTAAGGGCGTGTCTTTTATGGAAAATCAATTGCTCTGGCACTATCGCTGTCCCGACGCAAAAGAATATGAAATGGCGCTTAAGGAACTCGAAAATGTTTAGAGGCCAATTCATCAATAAGTTAACCAAGTATGCTAAAGATGATTCACGCATTCATATTTTGACTGCCGACTTAGGTTTTAAATTATTTGATGGTTTTCGCAGCGAATGTCCTCAACAATTTCTCAATGTTGGGGTTGCTGAAGCCAATATGGTTTCCGTGGCTGCCGGGATGGCCTTGTGCGGTCGAAACGTTTTTGTTTATTCCATGGTTCCTTTTGTAACCTCACGAGCTTTGGACCAAATTCGTGTCGATGTCTCTGGCCACAATGTCTCTGTTAAGCTAGTCGGCGTCGGTGCTGGCGTTGGTTATGGCCTGGAGGGGATGACTCACTTTGCACTGGAAGACATTGGACTTTTGCGCGCTTTCCCTAACATGAAAATTGTTTGTCCCGCCGATGAGTGGGAATTAGATCAGCTTTTACCGCAAGTAATTTCTTCGCCAACCCCGGTCTATCTTCGACTCATTAAGGGCGCAGCCGAAGCTCTACATCAAAATCCGCATGCGACACTCAATCTCGGTGATGGTATTTGCATTCGCCAAGGCAAAGATGTGGCGATTCTTTCTTACGGCAACTCGGTAATCAAAGGCGTTGAGGCGGCCATAAAACTTGAAAAATCTCACGGGCAAAATGCTTCCGTTTTTAGTTTTCCCACCTTAAAGCCTTTTGACAAAAAGCTGCTTGCTGAAATTATCAAAACTCATTCGCGAATCTTTTCGATTGAAGAACATAGTGTCGTGGGCGGGCTCGGATCAATTGTTTCGGAAGCGTTGTTAGAACTGGGATTTAAAGGTAGTTTTAAAAAAATAGCTTTTCCCGACCAATTACCTAATGTCATTGGTCATGGTCCCTATCTTTGTGACTGGGCCGGAGTGACGAGCGAAAATCTTTATCAAAAAATAGTTGAGGGTCAGCTTTAGTATGAAACGCATGTTTGATATTTTAGTTTCAAGTGTTGGTTTAATCATCGTTAGTCCATTGTTAATTCCTGTTTGCATTTTAATTTGGCTTCAAGATTATCATTCGCCCTTTTACGTGGCTCCACGCGTGGGTCGTTTCGGCAAGACTTTTAAAATGATAAAATTGCGTTCGATGATCATCAACGCCGATAAAAGCGGTGTTGATTCGACCGCAGCTAACGACAAGAGAATTACCAAGCTTGGTCAGTTTGTGAGACGTTACAAGCTTGATGAACTACCGCAACTAATAAATGTGTTAAAGGGCGATATGAGTTTGGTAGGTCCACGCCCAAATGTGAAACGCGACACGGATCTTTACACTGATGTCGAAAAAGGTTTACTGCTCGCGCAACCCGGTATTACGGATATGGCTTCCATCGTTTTTGCTGATGAAGGAGAAATTTTAAAAGGCAGCGACGATCCAGATTTAAAATATAACCAGGTCATCAGACCCTGGAAGTCCCGCTTGGCATTACTTGGAATTGAAAAGTCATCTCTTGGCTTCGACATGAAACTTATCATGCTCACCGCTAAAGCCATTGTTTCACGCAAAGATGCATTAGCTGGCGTTAATAAACTTTTAAGAGACGTTGGCGCGAGTGACGATCTTCAAACGATTGCGTTACGTGAACAGCCGCTACTACCAACGCCACCGCCAGGCGCTGACAGTATCGTTACTTCAAGAAATCACTGACGGTAAAAAGCCTTTACCTGCTCACAAACATAAACCACATCGTCATCACTAAGTGACATATTCATTGGTAACATCAATGAACTTGCAATCATTTTTTCGGTGATAGGTAAGCTTTGTTTAAAACCCAGTTCCACAAATTGGTGAACGGCAGTTCCTGCCCATTGAACAATGGTACCAACTCCCCGTTCCGCTAAAAACGCCTTTAATTTATCGCGATTATCAGCTTCGATTTCGTAGTTTTGATAGATGTCGAAATGATCATCTTTGTCAGTTGG
>CAYPZY010000133.1:0-7481 GCA_964415155.1 uncultured Bdellovibrionales bacterium | reverse complement strand
AATACATTCTGAAACTAATACTTATACTAGTTTCAAAAGGTACACGAAGAACTTTGACAAGCCTCGTAAGAGCCATATCTACTTGAAATTAAATAAATGAGTCAAAGGAATATTTACAGAGGGACAAAATTGTTTTCAAGAAGGGTGCCAACGCGACGGTCTGCTCGCAACTAAGGCAAAGACAACCCTTAAACCTCTAAAATTGTCGTTATCAAAGTTGATTATCCAGGTCCTAGCTGCCGCTTGGTCTCCGCCAGGCTGATCGCCAATGCAATCGAGGCATTTAAGCTGTGATGTGATTCAGTTTGGGGAATAGAAACCAATTGGTCACAGAGGTCCAAGTAGGATTTGCGAATGCCTTTATCTTCGCTGCCGACAATCCATAAAATTTTAGAAGGCATCTTGGCTTTAAAAAGACTCGTGGAACTCTTTTCAGACAGTCCAAAAACAGCAAAACCTTGGTCCTTTAACCATTCAATTGTCGATTGCAAATTGGCGTGAAATTCGATCGGCACATGTTCGACTCCACCCGTGGCAATCTTATGAACGGTGGGAGTTAAACCAACGGCACGGTTTTTTAAGGAAAAAATAGCATCGGCACCCAGCAGCCAGGCGGTGCGAATCATAGCGCCAAAATTATGGGGGTCCTCGATACCGTCAAGTGCGATGAGGACTTGCGATTTTTTAGCGTTGATGTGGGACCAATCGATTTCGGGAGTTTCATTGATGTCGACAGCAATACCCTGGTGTTGCGAACCGAGTTTGTCGAGCTGTTGTGGCGACGTGAAATCGACTGGGATGCGATGACCTTTAAATTCACCCATGAGTTGCTTTAGCTCTTGAGAATCTTCCCAGTTTTTGCGAAAGGTCGCTTTTTTGATAGCTCGGGGGCGAACTTTAAGAGCTTCTTTAACAGAATGAAAACCGATAACGGTACGACGTTCTTGCGACATGGTTACCTGAGGAGGCGCAGATATTTTTCGGTGGCTTCCTGCGGGTTTTTAGATTCCACGATGGGACGTCCCACAACAATAGCGCTGGCGCCGGCTTCGACAGCCTCTTTGGGGCCCATCACGCGCTTTTGATCGCCCTTGTCCTCATCGGGAAGTCTTACGCCTGGGGTAACGATGAAGGCATCAGGAAATTTGGCACGCACAAAGGAAGCTTCTTCAGGAGAACAGACAAATCCTCGCAGTCCCGCTTCGTAGGCCATAGTGATAAGTTTTAAAACGTGATCCTTAATGGGAAGATTTTCTAGGCCCGGGGGAAGTTCGCCTTCTTTAAAGCTTGTCAGAATCGTCACCACCAAAATGAGAAAGGGCCGGCGTTTTGAAAGTTCTGCTTCCAGTTTTGCAATTGCTGTAAGAGCTTCTTTACCTGACCAACCGTGAACTGTTGCAAGACTTGCCCCGGCATCAAAGGCCGCTTGAATAGAAGTAAGCATCGTATTGGGTATATCTAAAAATTTTTGATCGACAAAGACGGGACAGGATTTTGACAAATTACTCACAACCTCGGCACCATAACGAAGCGCCAAGCGCGGGCCAATTTTTAGGGCGCCGACAGCGGGGCCGATGGTCTTGGCTAGGTGAGCAACTTCGCCCTTGGAATCTATATCAAGAGCTACGATAAGTGGGTTTTTTAATTTAAACGCCAACTATAATTTCCCTTCATTGATTTTTTTCCACTCGTCGCTGAACCACGAGTTAATTGTTTTCGCAGCATCCGCGACGGGAATCTCGCGCTTTTCTTTAGTTTTACGAACGACGAGTTCAAGCTTGTCGGCAGTAACGCCTTTTTGGCCAATGACCAGACGAAGAGGCATTCCTAAAAGATCGGCGTCTTTAAATTTTACTCCTGGGCGCTCATCGCGATCGTCCATAAAAACTTCGAGATGATATTGTTTGGTTAAAGTATCGTAAATATCGGTCGCAGTTCTGCGGGTAAGTTCATCGTTAGGATCTAATAGACAGATGTGCAGTTGAAATGGCGCCAGTGGTAGCGGCCAGATAATACCGTCGGCGTCGTTACTTTGCTCAAGCGCCGATTGGATCGTGCGTGTAACACCGATGCCATAGCAACCCATCTCGATAACTTTTTTCTCACCTTTAACATCTAAGTATTCGGCGTGCATGGATTGCGAATATTTGCGGCCAAGGTAAAAGACATGGCCAACCTCGATACCGCGATGGGATTCATATTTGCCATCGCATTTGGGACATTGATCGCCTTTTCGCGCCATACGCAAATCAGCAACTTTTGCCGGTTTAAAATCACGCCCAATATTAACATTCTTAAGGTGAAAATCATCTTTGTTAGCACCGACAATAAAGTTAGCGAGATTTTCGACCGCTTGATCCATATAGATGGGAATTTTTAAGCCGACAGGACCACAACTGCCGGGAGAGGCTCCTGTCACCTCTCGTACTTCAGCATCGCTAAGCATGAGCGGGGGATTACTGAGACCCAGTAAGTTTTTTAATTTAATGGGATTTAGCTCTTCATTTCCACGCAGTAAAACAGCGACAGGTTTGTAATCGTTGGCGGTGGGATTGTCAGTACCAGCGTAAAATAATGTTTTTACCAAGTCCCGATCTTTGACTTTAGTGGCTTTGGCCAAATCGTCAATCGTTCGCAAACCAGGTGTCGCAAATTCTTCGAGTTTAAGCAGTTCTGCATTGGCAGCAGAGCCATACTTTTTTACCGGTGCTACTTCGATATTGGCGGCAAAGGAACATTTGTTACAAACCATCAGATGATCTTCGCCTGATTCTGCTAAAACTTGGAACTCATTGGTTTTGGAACCGCCGATATTACCAGCATCCGCATCAACGATAACATAACGTAGTCCAAGGCGCGAAAAAATGGCGCGATAACAATTATAGAAGTTGTCATAGCTTTTTAGAGCCGCTTCCGAATCAACATCAAAAGTGTAGGCATCCTTCATCGAAAATTCGCGACCACGCATTAGTCCAAACCGTGGACGAATTTCATCGCGGTATTTGGTTTGAATTTGAAAGAGAGAAACCGGCAAATCGCGATAACTTTTTATTTGGTAACGAACATAATCAGTAACTACCTCTTCATGTGTAGGACCCAAACAAAAGCCGTGCTCGTTGCGATTTTTAAATTTGAGAAGTTCAGGACCAGCTTTTTGCCAACGCCCCGATTCTTCCCATAACTCTTGGGGGTGAACCATTGGCATTAGGATTTCTTGGCAACCAATTCGTTCGTGTTCTTCACGGATGATAGTTTCGAGCTTCTTCATGGCCCGTAAAAAAAGATTTCCGTAAACATGCACTCCGGGCGCTAATTTTTTGATGAGGCCGGCACGGATAAGTAATTTATGGCTCGTTATTTCCGCATCAGCAGGAGTTTCGCGAATTGTGTGTAAGAATGATTGCGTCCATTTCATTGCTGTATCCTACCTTAGTGATCAAGTCCGTAGGTTTTAATCTTACGATGTAAATAACTTCTTTCCAAGCCAATTGATTCAGCTGTTTTGCTAATATTGCCATTATGCTCCTGAATTTTACGCTTTAAAAATTCACGTTCAAAATGGGCACGCGCTTCCCGAAAATTAGCAAAATCCATATCGTTCATGGCCCGTTCAAGAGGTAAACCAACATATTGCAAGTCCTGGACGTGAACTTTTTCTTCGGGAATTAAAATATAAACTCTTTCGACAAAATTTTGGAGCTCACGAACATTCCCGGGCCATTTGTAGCTTTTTAGTGCTGCCATGGCTTCTTCGTTAAATTCTTTGGGTTTATAATCACTCATATCCATCATCTGTTCAGAAAAATGGGAAATGAGCGCCGGAATGTCCTCGCTGCGCTCAGCAAGTAGCGGAGCTTCGATAGGAATCACGTTCAAACGATAGTAGAGGTCTTCGCGAAAACGGCCTTCGCTGATTTCTTGTTTTAAATCCTTACTGGTAGAAGCGATGACTCTTACGTCTACATCAACTAGCTCATTGCCACCAGCCCGGGTAAAACGCCCCTCTTGAAGAATGCGCAGCAGCTTTGTCTGCGCCTTTAGTGACAGGTGGGCAATTTCATCAAGAAACAATGTTCCGCGATGGGCGAAATCTAACTTTCCTTTTTTGCCTCGTTGAACATTGGTAAAAGCCGCTTTTTCGTAACCGAAAAGCTCTGACTCCATAAGTTCTTCGGGGATAGCAGCGCAATTGACTTTTATAAATGCGCGCCCTGCCCGACTACTTAAATAGTGGATATTTTGCACAATTAAATCCTTACCCGTGCCGTTCTGACCACTAACGAGAACCCATGATTCCGTGGGGGCGACCTTAGAGATTCTTTCTTTAACACTTTTTATCGCGGGACTGTCGCCAATGATAGCAATATTCTTGCGCAGTTTATTAAGAAGCGCCTTCTTTTCGGCGCGTTCCTCGCGGTACGAGATTATATTTTTTAACAATATAAGAATGCGCTCTAACGAAACGGGCTTCTCGAAAAAGTCCCAAGCACCAAGTCGCGTGGCTTGAACCGCCGTTTCGATAGTGCCGTGACCCGACATAATGATAAACTCGCAAGGCAAGTTTTGATCTTTCGCCTTTTTGAGAACGGCGATACCGTCCATTTCAGGCATCCAAATATCCAACAAAACGACATCAGGCTGGAACTTCACCATCGCATCGAGCCCTGCGGGTCCGTCGGCAGCGACTTCAACGTCGTAACCTTCGTCACGTAAAGATGCCGACAGCACAGAACGTATAGAGGCCTCGTCATCGACAATCAAAATTTTTACTTTTTCCATCGCATCTCCTCAATCTGGCCTTGCTGTTACAGGCATGGACTGAACAATAACATCATAAGTTTTACTTTCGGTCACTGGCAACTCAACAACGATCTTTGTACCTTCATTGCCATTGGGTAAGGCTCTTACAAAGCCGTTATGGTCTTCGATAATCCTTTTCACGATAGCTAAACCTAAACCTGTACCATGCTCTTTCATGGTAATGTAAGGTTCAAAAATTCGCCTTAACATTGGCCGTGGAATCCCGCAACCGTTGTCCATAATCTCGATACGCACAATTTTTAATGTCGAGTCAAAAACTCCATTAATTGCGATCTGGGGCATTTTTGTATTACTGACTGCCGCCACAGCATTATCGACAAGATTAATAAAGGCTCTTTTCATCTGTTCCGCATCAAATAAAAATGCGGGCATATCTTCCGAAATACTGTGTTGAAAACTAATATTCTTGTGGGAGTTGTTGTATAAATTAACGACGTCTAACAAAACCCTCTGCATGGATGACTTCGCCGGTTTAATCTGCGGTAGGCGGGCAAATTGGTTGAACTCATTGACCATGTTCTTAAGCTCATCAGCTTCGCGAATAATCATTTTAGTGCATTCAGAAAAACTTGGGTCGTTCACTTGTTCGCCAAACTTCTTTTGTAACCGTTCCGCCGCAAGTTTAATCGGAGTTAGAGGATTTTTAATTTCGTGCGCGATTCTTCGCGCAACTTCCTTCCACGCTGCTGCCCTCTGCGCATTCACCATCATCGTGAGGTCGTCAAATACCAAAACTGTTCCCAAATCTTTGCCTTTATCATCGCGAAGCAAAGTAATACTCACTTGTAATGGAATTTGCCGATCGCGAATTTGAATCTGCAATTCCTTTTGCAACATTGCGGCCTGATGCTTTTTCATCATCATTAGGGTTTCGTTGAGTTGTTCAAGCTGTTCACTCGTTAGGACAGCCGAAACTTTATGATGAAGATACTGCTGCGGGTTCACCATCAGCAATTGCCCGGCATAGCGATTGAAAGTTCTGATAATTCCATTTTGGTCAACGGCGATAACGCCCGTGTTGACGTTAGCCAAAATAACCTCAATGTAGCGACTGTGTTCATCTAAGCGACCGAGAGTATCGTTAAGACTACTGTTGGCGTCCAAAACTTCCTTCTCTGATTGGGCTAACTGACGAACCATGGAATTAAAACTCTGGACAAGTTGATTAATTTCTTCGCTGCCAGAGGTAATCTCCACTCTGTCATACTCTCGGTGAGCAACCTTAATCGTTGCTTTACCTAGAGTATCGAGCGGAATAGCAAGCTGCCGCGCCAAATGAATTCCAAACCAGGTAGCGCCTAATAAGATGACCATGGTCATTAAAATAAGAATGATCAAGTAAATCGACTTCAATGGATGCTGAATGGGATCAAGATGCCGTAGATCCTCATAGGCCGAGGCAATGTCATCCATCCGACTAATTAATGACATGGGGATATAAGATGAGACCACGACAGCACCATCGCTTTGCTGCCAACGTACAGGTACAATAACACGTACAAGGTTACCATCTTCGTAATGGTGAATGGTGCTAGCATCAATCTTTTGGACGATACCCTTTTTCAAAAAATCCATTGAAACTGGTGGCAATTCAAAAAAAGCATTATCTTCGGTGGTCGAAAATAAACGCTCACCTAAGACCGCTGGATAAAACTCGGCCGCGTCCAAACGAAAAAGGCGTCCAGACTTGAGAAGTATTTTTTCGATTTCAGAACGATTCTTAGCAATTTTGATCTGTTCGGCAATTTGATTAGCAAAATGGTAGTTCTTCTTCTTGGCTGACAGATAGTAGGCATTGGTAACTTCGAGTGAGTTCTTTAAGACTTCAGTAGTCTTGATGCTAAACCATTTGTCGAAACTATTGTTAATGTAGACAATTGAAACTAATAGCATCAAAACTGTTGGCACTACACTAAAGGAAACAAAGGCCGCAATTAATTTTGAACGTAGAGACTTACCGAACCAATGACCGCGCTTTTCGACAAACCCTTTGACGACGTTGCGAAACACTAAAAACAGAAGCAACAAAAGAATAATGATGTTGAAGTTAACAAGGCCAAAAAAGAAAATGGAATGGTAAAAAGGAAGTTCTTTACTGGTATCGAATAGACGATATTCAACCCAAGTTAAAAGCAAAAAGAGCAGAGAGAGGCCAACAATGGCCACAATCTCTCGGCGCCTTTTGCGATACTCTTGCAAACTTGCGCCATTGACTGAATTTGAGCTAGGCGCCTCAGACATAAATTAGTGCTGAACTGTAGTGCGACTTTCTTTGTACATCGCTTGACCAACTTGAAAAGCAGGACCGCCCGCCTTAATCAAACCAAGACAAAGATTATCAAATTGTTGTTCAGAAAGAATAGTGTCATGAGGACAGCTAACGCCGGCTTCGAGCATAGCTGAGTGAAGCATCAACTTGGCGTTGTAGTCACTGACTCTTTGTTTTAGGCGCATTAAGAAATCATTCGCTGTAACTGGATGGCTCATCGTAAAACTCCCTTGGTAATGAGTACTTGTTAGAAAAAATGTTGTTAATTGATTCCCAATTTGAATTTTTAATTTCGCTTCGCACCTGCAGTAAGCGAACAGCTGCTTGTGCGGCGTCAAAGCCTTTGTTTCCGTGTTTGCCGCCGCTACGATCTTCGGCCTGAGACTGATTC